>JAPLTR010000472.1 GCA_026398065.1 Verrucomicrobiota bacterium
ACTCGAAGGAAAAACCTGCCTCCGCGCCGAACACCGGCGCCAAGCCCGCCCCGGCGACACCGCCCGCCGCCGCGCCCGGGAGCGTGCAGGGTTTGGAGCGGGAGTTTGGCGAGCGGAGCAAGGATCTGATCGAAAAACGCAAAGTCCTCCTCGAACGCCTTCGCCTGGCGAAGACCGAGGACGAAAAGCAAAAGATCATCGGGGAACTCCGGCAGCAGCAGCAGGAGCGCGTCGAGCAGCAGCGCGAGCTCGCCCGCCAGATCCGCGAACAGATGCAGAACAGGCGCTCCGACGCCCGCAGCGCCGGTCCCGGCGGATGAGTCCGCCGCGTCCCGCCGCCCGCCCCTTTTTCCGTCACCGTCCCCCCCCAGCCCTCACGACCATGAAACGTCCGCTCCACCTCGTCCTCCCGCTCCTCGGCGCCCTGGCGCCTGCCCCGTTCGTTCACGCGCAGTCCGCGCCCGTCAACCCGCAGACGCCTGTTGGGCCTGTGACACCCGAACAACGGGCCCGTTTTGCGGATCTCACTACGGTGACGCCCGCGGTGGCCGGCCCCGCGCAGGTCGTGGTCTCCCTCGCCGACGCCATCCGTCAGGGCCTCGTGATCCCGGCCGCCAACGCGATCCCCCTGCCCACCGCCGTGGCCGCCGCCAGCACCGCCGTGGTGCGGGAGGGACAGGTCGCCCGCGCCAGCGTCCTCTCCGAACGTCAGGCCACGCTCACCCGGCTGCGGCTGGCGCAGAGCGAGGCGGACCGCCAGCGCCTCATCGAAAACCTTCGCCTGCAATCCGGCGAACGCATGGACGATCAGCGGGAGGCCGCCCGCCTGGTGCGCGACCGCCTCCGCCAGTTGCGCGACGACGCCACGCTGACCCGGGCGGGCACCAAGTAGGCCACCGTCGTCCTGCTCCATGCTGCCACGTCCGCCTTTTCCCCGGCGCCGTCTCGCCGGGCTCGCCGCCGTCCTGCTCGCCGGGCTGGCCGCCGCCCGCGCGCAGGCGCCCGGCGGCGCGGCGCCGCTGCGCGCGTGGGAGGTCACGGGGAATTTCCGGACGATGTTTGGCCACAGGGAAAACGTGCTGCTCAGCGCCGTGCGCCCGGAGGACAGCGCCTTCGCCCAGGCCGAGGGCGAAGTGTTCCTGTGGCGGCTGCCGAGCGAACGCTTCGAGGCCCTCGCCTTCGCCAACGCCACCTTCACCCGTTTCCTCGACTCGGCCGAAAATCCGCACGAGTGGCAGGCCTTCGCCCACGCGGAGGCCCGGTGGTTCTTCCCGCACAACCTGCAGGCGACCGCGACGGCCGAGGGCTACCACCTCGACCAGGTCTTCGACCTTTCCGTCACCGACGCCGAACGGGTCACCGCCCGCCTCGGGGTGGACGGCGCCCTCGCCTCCGCCGCGTGGCGCTGGGAGGCCCCGTCCGGCACCTGGCTGGAGCTCAAGCCCTCCGCCCAGCGCGACCGCTACGACGACCGCAGCGACGACCACACGCAGCGCTTCGCCCTGGCCACCGTCGGCCGGAAACTGTTCGCCGGCCGGCTGGAGGTTTCCGTATCCGCCAAGACCCTACGCCGCGACTACGACCGCCGGCCGCGCTACACGGTCGCGGGCCGCGCGCTCCCCGGCACGGAGCTGGTCTTCCGGCAGCGCGAGGGCGAGGCGCGCGCCGCGGTTACCTGGGACCGGGCCCGGCGGTGGACGAGCGCCACCTCCGCCTCGCTCGGCACCAACCGCGACAACGGGTCCGGTTACTTCGACTACCGGCTCCGCGCCCTGCGGCAGGAGATCGCGTGGACCCGCGCCCCCTGGAAGGTCCGCCTGGTCGGCCGGGCCGCACGCTACGACTACGACGTGCAGACCGAGGGCATCGGCATCGCCCCGCCGCCGCGCGTGAAGGAGGAGTTCCGCGCCCGCACCCGCGTCGAGCGCCAGTGGACGCAGCGCGCGACGCTTTACGCCGAATACACGTGGGAGCGCAGCCGCTCCAACGACCCGCTCGCCAACTACCGGGTGAAGACCGCCGGGGCCGGCGTGGACTGGAGTTTTTGAGATGACGAAACCCGCTTCCGATTCCCGCCGCTGGCTGGGTTCGCCGGCCCTGGTGATGGCGGCCACCGCCGTCATCTTCGCCGCCGTCGCGGTGGCGCTCACGCTGCAGCTGCGCGCCGATCTGCGCGCGCAGATCCTGCGCCGCGAGGCCGAGTCGCTCCGGTCGATGGTCAGCCTGCAGGAGGAGCGCGCGAAGGACGAGCTCAGGAACTACGGCCTCGGCACCGAGCCCGGCGACTGGTTTGTCCTCCTCCTCGAGACCTCGCGCCTGCGCGGGGTGGCGGCGCTG
>JAPLTR010000649.1 GCA_026398065.1 Verrucomicrobiota bacterium
GTCCCGTGTTTTCCGTGTGTTCCGTGGGCCGCCCTCCCTGTTGCTGGCATTCGTGGCTTTCGTGGTCCCCTTCGTTTCCTCACTCCACGCCGACCCGCTCTCGAAAAAGACCGACATCGATTTCTTCCGCGACGTCCCGAGCCGCAACCTGAAGCGTCTCGCCGCGCGCTCCGACGGCCGCCTCGTCGCCGGCCCGATCCTCGCCGAGCTTTCCGTCGCCGCGCCCGCCGACCTCCTGTGGTGCATCGAGCCCACCGCCGATCCGACCAAGTTCCTCGTCGGCACCGGACCCGACGGCAAGATCCTCGAGGTCACCTTCAACGCCACCGCGGCCACCTATGGCTCCCGCGATCTCGCCAAGCTCGACGACCCGCAGGTCTACACGCTCAAGCCCCTGGCCGACGGCGCCATCCTCGCCGGCACCTCGCCGAAGGGCGCCCTCTACCTGATCCGCGACGGCCAGCCCGTGGCCCGCGTCGGACTGCCCGTCGATTCCATTTTCGACCTCCTCCTGCTCGACGCCGACACCGCCCTCGCCGCCACGGGCAATCCCGGCCGCATCTACCGCATCGACCTCAGGAAGTTCGCCGCAACCGGCGTCGTCGCCGACAAGATCACCGACGCCAAGCTCCTCGCCGAGCGCGGCATCACCCTCTACGGCGAGATCCGCGACCGCAACGTCCGCCGCCTCGCCCTCTTCCCCGACGGCCGCGTCCTCGCCGGCTCCTCGCCCAAGGGCAACATCTACACCTTCGCGCCCGACAGCGCCCCCTCGCCCCGTCCTGCGATCATCCTCCAGGAAAACCGCGACGCCGAGATCACCGACCTCCTGCCCCAGCCCAACGGCGACCTCTACGCGTCGATCGTCTTCTCCGGCAACACCGGCGAATCCCGCATCACGCCCCCCGAGGGCAAGAAGCCCGCCGGCGAACCCAAGCAGCCCGACGCCGTGCCCGCGTCGCCCCCGGAGAAATTCGGCGGCCGCAGCGCCCTCCTGTTCTTCCCCGCCGACGGCTTCCCCGAGATCCTCGCCGCCCGCGCCAACACCGCCTTCTACCGCCTCGCCCGCTACGGCGACACCATCCTCATGACCGGCGGCGAGCTCGGCGAACTCCACGGCTACGACCTCAAGTCCCGCCTCGGCCTCACCTTCGCCGGCAGCATCTCCTCCCAGTTGAACGGCATCGCCGCCATCCCCGGCGCCCCCGGAAAATTCTTCCTCCTGCGCAACAACACCCCCGGCTTCGCCCTCCTCGATTTCTCCGCCACCGGCCCGCGCGAGGCCGAGACGCGCCGCCTCGACCTCGGCGTCCTCGCCCAGCTCGGCGCGTTGCGCTTCAACCGCGTCCGCAACCTCACCGACGCCCAGCTCTCCGTCGAGGTCCGGATGAGCAACGGCAGCGACGAGCTCGAGGGCTGGGGACCGTGGACCGCACTCAAGGCTGCCGACGGCGGCTGGCGCGCCGACGCCCTCCGCGGCCGGCACTTCAAGGTCCGTATTCGCGTCCTCGATACCACCGTCGGCGCCCCGCCCGCCGAGATCGACAAGGCCGCCCTCTACGTCCTCCCGCAGAACCGCCGCCCCGCCCTGCAGGACTTCCGCCTCATCACCCCCAACTACGCGCTCATCCCCGCCGTCGAGCAGCCGCCCGCGCCCAACGCCACCATCAGCCAGCTCATGGCCGCCGGCCCCAAGGACGACGACGCCAAGCGGAAGTCCGTCTTCCTCGGCAGCCAGATCGTCCCGTCGCCCGGCTCGCAGGTCGTCTTCTGGACCGTCACCGACCCTGACGGCGACAACGTCCTCTGCACCTTTTCCATCCGCCGCGACGGCGAGACCACGTGGACGGACATCGCCGCCAACACCCGTGACGGCTACGCCCAGTTCGACGGCTCGCACCTCGCCGACGGCGTTTACTTCACCCGCCTCGTCGCCACCGAGACCGCCCCGCGCCCCGTCGCCGACCGCCTCAGCGCCACCTTCGAGACCGACGATCTCATCATCGACCACACCAAGCCCGAGATCCTCGACGCCACCGCCAAACGCGAAGGCGACCGCCTGATCATCTCGGTCCGCGGCCGCGACGCCCTCTCGCTCCTCGACGGCATCGAGGTGATCTTCAACAACGGCGTCCGCGAGGTCGTCGAGCAGCCGGTGGACGGCGTGCGCGACAGCCGCGAGGAGCGTTTCACCCTCGACGTCCCGCTGGCGAAAGTCAGCAACGCCACCTCCGCCGAGGTCACCCTCTACGACTCCGCCGGCAACGGCACCCCGCGCCGCCTGAGCTGGTAAGGCGGACGGCTTTCGGAGAAAGTTCGGTCTCTGTAGGGCGTCTGTCTTGCAGACGCCATCGTCATACCTTCCAAACGGCGTCCGCAAGACGGACGCCCTGCCGTTGCGTTACCTCCCTCGGCTTTCGCATTGCGCCCACCGCCTTTCGGCGCAGGCTGGAAGCACTCCTATGAAGCGTCGCACGTTTTTGAAAACCGTCGGCGTCACCGCCGGCGGCGTCGCCCTCGGGGTCCGCCCGGCCTTCGCCGACCCCGCCGCTCCCGACCGCCAGCTCATCCCGCACGCCAGCGGCCTGCCCCGCCGTGTCCTCGGCCGCACCGGTCGCGAGGTGTCCATCATCGGCTACCCCGGCCTCGCGCTCTCCAAGGTGGCCCAGCCCGACGCCACCACGGCGCTCCGCACCGCCTTCGACCATGGCATCAACTATTTCGACGTCGCGCCCGCCTATGGCGACGCCGAGATCAAGATGGGCCTCGCGATGGAAGCCGGAAAAATCCCCCGCGACCAGGTCTTCCTCGCCTCGAAGACCAAGCTCCGCGACGCCGCCGGCGCGCGAATGGAACTGGAGCGCTCGCTCACGCGCCTCAAGACCGATCACTTTGACCTGTACCAGTTGCACGTCATGTCCAGCAAGGCCGAACTCGAACAGGTTTGCGGCCCCGGCGGCGCCCTCGAGACCTTCGTGAAGGCCCGCGAGGAGGGCAAGGTGCGCGCGCTCGGTTTCTCCGCGCACACGAAGGAGGCCGCGCTCGAACTGATGCGCCGCTTCAAGTTCGAGACGGTGATGTATCCCGTGAATTTCATCGAGCACTACCAGAGCAAGTTCGACCCCGAGGTGCTCGCGCTCGCCAAGGCCCACGGCGTCGCCGTCATCGCGATCAAGCCCATCTC
>JAPLTR010000148.1 GCA_026398065.1 Verrucomicrobiota bacterium
TCACGCGTCGGCCCGCGATTTTCACCGAGACGCCACGGCGGCCCAGCAGCGTCACGGCCCCGTGCCGATCCTGTGCGACCCGGTCCGCCATCACCCAGGCACCGTGACGACCTCGCCGGCGGGTGTTTCCCTGAGTGAAGACCGCGGCGCCGCTGACCAGGAGCCGTTCTCCGGGCAACGAGCGGAGGCTTACCCCGCGCAGGGCGCGGCCCACACCACCGGTGAGTGTCGCGGTCCCGTTCCGATCGTAGGCGATGCCACCGGTCTCGCTCGATCCGTAGAAACCGTGCAGCCGGCGCCCAAATCTTTGGGCGAAATCGCGGGCGACTTCCACGGGCAACGGGGCGCCCGCGGAGATCCCGAGCCGCAGACTGTCGAGTCGCACCGTGGAGGCGGCGAGGGCGCGCCAGACGGCGGGCACGCCCGGGAACACCGTGGGCTGCCACTGCGCGAAGTCGGCGGCGATGGCCTGGGGCAGGGGAACTGAACCGCACACGACCGGCACTCCGCGCGCGATCAGGGGGATGGTCAGGTTGCCGAGTCCGTAGGAATGTCCCAACGGGATAAGTCCGTAGTTCACGTCGCGGCGCCCAATCCGCATCGTGCTGGCGACCGCATCTCCGTCGGCGAGGAGTTGGGCGTCGGTGAATGGCAGCGCGCGGGGCCGTCCGGTCGTGCCGGAGGTGAGCTTGATCAGGCGGACCGCCGCACTGCGATACCGTTTCGCGCGCGGTTGCGGCGCCAGACCGCTGCCGTCCCACACAAATCCGGCGCGGAGGGCGGCGGCGATCTCCTGGCGCACGGAAGGCGGTTCACCGGCGTCGAGCGGGACGGCGACCGCGCCGGCCCGCAGCAGCCCGATAAAGATCTCGAACCAACGGATTCCGTTGGGCTCGGCAAAGACCACCGCGCGCTCCGTGAGCGCGTCGCGCCCGGGTGCCGCGCGGGCCAGCCAGTCGCCCGCGCGGGCGTCGAGCTCGCGAAACGTGACGGTGAGTCCGTCCGCGGCCTGGGTGACCGCGAGGTCGCCTCCCTGGCGGCGGAGCGTCTTTTCCCAGGCCTGGAGCAGCGCGCAGTTCATGGTTTTTTGCCCAGCTCGGCCAGGTGCTCGAACTCGATCAGCAGCAGCGCGGCGAGCACCATCAGCGCGACCGTGGAGCCGAGTGCGCGCACCACGGGAATCCCGCTCAAGGCCAGTACTCCGAACGAGGCGGCCGCAGTCAGCGCAGAGAGACGGACGGAGACCGGGGGCGCTTCCCGCCGATAGGCCGAGGTGGCGGAGAAGATCGAGTAGTTGTGGGTCAGGCACACCCCGAGAAACGCGCCGAGCAGGTGAAACAGGTTGAGCGGCTGTCCGAGCCAGCCGAACAGGCCGAACAGCCCAAGACAGGCCCCGCAGGGAATCGCAAAGATCCGCACCCCGTCGCGCCAGCCATAGCTGAGCAGCACGCCGCCACCGACAATGGAGAGTCCGATGAGGCTGAGCCAGAGGGCCGACTGGCGATAGCGGGTGAACAGGCGGTTGAGCGATTGGAGCTGGTTCGTGCCGACCGAATGGGTGTCGGCGGGCGGCGCGAGATCGGGCGCGTCGCCCGCCAGAGTGACGAACCAGCTCAACGGTTCGCCACGGTGCAGGAGCAGCGCCAGCGGACCGGCGAGCGTCGATTCCAACGCGCTCACGGCCCGGTCGAGGGCGGGCGTGGGGGCATGGGCGTGTCGCTCGAAGGCCTCGAAAAACGGCGCAAAGCCGGGCGCGTCGAAACCGGCTGTCGTCAGCGCCGTGCGCAGTTCGGGAAGAAACTCCGGGTGTTCTCGGGCGAATTGCGCGGCTTGGGCGTGTTCGGTTTCGGTTGGGATCACGGTACCGAGATTAAATGCCGGGGGACGGACGCCGCCCGCGGAGGCGAGCCACGCGTCGAGTTTCGCCAGCGAATCGCGTGCGGCACCCAGGTTCGGGCCGTAGGTGAGAAAGACGGCGCCGTTGCGGCGTTCGCCAAACAGCGCACGGATCCGGAGATCCTCGCGGGTGATGTCGGCGGAGGGAGCGTCCAGTTCCCGGATGTCATCCTTCCACGTGAGGAGCGCCAGGCCGGGCAGGGCGGCGAGCCAGAGGCCAATGAGCCCGCGGCGCAGCAAGCGTCGGGTCGGCCCGGACAACGCGAGCCCGTCGGGCAGCGTCCGGGTTTCGAGAAAGGGATTTCGCACGGTGGCAAAGTAGACCAGCGCCGAAAGCAGGGCGCACACGAGGCCCGCGCCGACGAAGACGCCGAGCTGCCGGATCAGCGGCAGTTCCGAAAAGAGCAGCAGCGCGAAACCGGCGACCGTGGTCAGGCAACTCGCCAGCAGGGGCTTCAGCAGCCGACGGACCTTTTCGGGGTATGGTTCGTCGGGGCGCAGGGGAGGCTGCATGAAGAGATAGAACCCGTAGTCGATCGCCACCCCCGTTAGCAGGGAGCCCACAACGAACACCATGATGTGCAGCCGTTCGAACGCCAGCGTCGCCGTCACCCACGCCCCGAGCACGGCGAGCAGCACCACGGGCACGAGGTGCAGACCGCGATGGAGCCGCCGGATGAAGACCGCCGCCACCGCCAGGACCGCGACAAGTGAAAGCGTGTTTAGCCACGAGACTTCGTGCTCAATCCGGGCGCGGCTGGCCGCGGCAA
>JAPLTR010000738.1 GCA_026398065.1 Verrucomicrobiota bacterium
GATGATGCCACCCTGCGCCTCGATCTCGGCGCTCATGCGGTCGAGGTAGCGGTTGAGGAGGGCGAGCAGGTCGGGAGCGGGGAGTTTCTCGCGGAGGGTGGTAAAGCCGCGGAGATCGGCGAAGAGGATCGTGACCGGGCGCTCCTCGCCGCCGAGGGTGGCACCGTCGCGGAGGAGCTGGGCGGCGACCTCGGGGGAGACGTTCTTGTCGAGGAGGTCGCGGACGCGGTCGCGTTCGGACAGGCCGCGGGCCATCTGGTCGAAGGCCTCGGAGAGGCGGCCGAGTTCGTCGGAACGGTAGGTGGTGTTGCGAACGGAGTAGTCGCCGCGGGCGATGCGCTGGGTGTGGCCGACGAGGGCGGTGATGGGCTGGCTCAGCCGGCTCGCGAAGCGGCGGGCGAGGAAGATCGCGATGGCGAGACTGGCGAGGCTGACGCCAAAGATGATGCGCTGGGTCTGGCGGGCGGGACGGAGTTTTTCCGTGAGCGAGTATTGCAGGTAGAGCCGGGCGTGCTGGCCCTCGCCGGCCGAGAGCGTCATGGCGACCACGAGCGCGTCCTCGTCCGGGAGGGGCACGGTGACGAGGACGTTGTCGGTGGCGGGGCGGGCGGGGGAGGCGAGGAGCTCCTTTGCGACGATCGGCGAGAGTGTGGTCGCAATGATGCGGCCGTCGTGGGTGGCAAACGTGAGGTCCATGCCGGTCTGCTCGTGGAGGCGGCGGGCGAGTTCGCTGTCGATGCGGAAGCCGAGGACGAGCCAGGCCACGACGTCGGGGGCGCGGACGGGCACGAGCACGAGCGAGTGCAACCGGCCCTGGTGGTAGGCGTAGCCGGTGGCGCGGGGATTGAAGCTCTCGTCCTGCGAAGCGGTGGCGACGAGCTTTTGTAGGACGCCGCCGGGGATGTCGCCCGGCCGGTCGCTGGCGAGGATGCGGCCGTCGAGGGTGAGGGCGATGACGAGATCGGCGTGAATGGCCTGGGAGATGCTCGGGAGGAACGAGGCGAGGGTGGCCGGATCGTCGTCGGCGAAGAGCTGCTTGACCTCATAGGCGCGGGCGGCGGTGGTGCCGCCGTCGGCGAGGAGATCGGTGCGGTCGCGGACGATGTTGTCGAAGGCGACGGTGGCGCGGCGGAGGTCGGCGCCGATCTGGGTGCGGGCCTGCTGCTCGCTGGCGCTCCAGACGATGAACCAGGTGGCGAGCTGGGCGGCGGCGACGAGGCCGACGAGGAGCGCGAGCAGCTTCGCGGCGAACGTATGGCGGCGCTCGAGCACGGGGCGGTTACTTGTAACCGGCGCCGAGGCCGTCGGGCGCGCGGCGGCGACGGGAGTCGGGCTTCAGCGTGATCGCAATGGTCTGCAGGGCGGCCTCGGCACCGGCGACGGTGATCTCGCGGGCGACATCGTTGATGAGGCGGGGATGCCACACGTCGAGCCGGTAGCGGCCGGGAGGGAGGGAGGGGAGCGTGGCGACGCCGTCGGCCGGGGTCTTCACGAAAAACGGGGTCTCGAGGACGACAACGTAGGCGGCCATCCAGTCGTGGATGTTGCAGCCGAGGGCGACGATGCCGGCCTTGTCAAAGCTGAGGGTCTCGCCGGCGCCGGGGCCGTAGAGCGGGATCTCGAAGCGCTTGGTCTTGGAAACGGAGAAAACCTGATGCCGGATGGCGTCGCGGTTGGGGAACGAGACGCGGGTGCCGACCAGGAGGGGGGTGACGCGGGGTTCGAATTCCTGGCCGATCTGTGCGATGACGAGCGGTTCGGCGGGGACCGTGAGCGCGGGCTTGGTGTCGAGAGGGACGAGGGAGACCACGGCGTCGGCGACGGAGGCGCCCTTGTTGTCCTTGACGTTGACTTGGACAGAGCCGGCGAAGCCAAGGGCCGTGGCGGCGAGCGCAAACGCCAGCGCGCAGCAGCGGGCGAACGGGCGGGAGAGGGGCGGGAGGCGCGACGGCATGGCGGGCGGCAAAATTAGAAGCGGTGGAGGACGCCGAGCGTCCAGAGGTCCTGGCGGTACTGAACTCCGACGCGGTTGACGGTGTAGGTGCTCTCGTAGCGGAGGGGCAGGGAGGTGTTGCGGCCGATGGCGGGCGCGAGCTCGAGCCACCAGAAATCGGAGCGGCCGGTCACGCGGTAGGTGACCCAGCCGGAGCCGTAGGAGTCGGTGGTCTCCCACGAGATCGTGTTGTAGTACTGACCGATGGCGGGAGAGATCAGGCCGGCGAGGGCGCGGGCCCAGATGGCGGGGCCGGCGTGCGCGGTGAAATCGCCGAAGAGGCTGCCGCGACCGTAGGTGAGCTGCCAGGTGTCGTTGAGGTCGTAGGTGAGGGTGCCGAGGACGCGGTGGTGGCGGACGTCGAAGGGCGCGTGCGCGGCGTAGTGCTGGGACCAATCGCCAGTAAGCGAAGCGCGCCACGAATCGGAGAAGCGCTTCGAGAGGTGGACGGCACCGGTGGCGAGCCAGCCGTTGTCGCCCGACATCCGGGCGTCGCGCCGGGTGATCCCGACCTCGGAGCTGAGCACCGGGGCGAAGGCGCCGAGGCCGAATTTCCAGCGGACGCCGGAGCGGAGGCCGCCGGTGAAGGCGGTGTTGCGCTGAAAACGCGGCATCGTCTCGTAGCCGGCGTCGGCCTCGGTGATCACGCTCACCCCGGTGACGACGGGGGTGAGCATGCTGGCCGTGAAACGGGCATCCTGCCGGACGCCGTCGAGCCAGTTGGAAGGGCTTGAGGAGCGGGCGATGTTCTCCGCCCAGGTGGCCGAGGCCTCCATGCGCGTCGAGATGGGAAGTCGCAGGGGCTCGGCGCGCACGACCGCGGACGAGGCAAGCGCCGCGACGGCGACAAGCCATCCGGCGAAGGGGGTGGTGCGGGCGGAAGGGAACAAGGACGGACGCGGAAGCGGGAACCTCATGGGGCGAGCAGAGGTTGGATAACCTTCCAGACGGTTTCCGCAACCACGACGTGGCCGCGGGCGGTGGGGTGGATCTGGTCGGCCTGGTTGAGCACGGCGGAGCCGCCGACGCCATCGAGGAGGAAGGGGAGGAGGATCACGTTGTTCTGCTTGGCGAGCGACGGATACATGGCGGCGAACTCGCGGGTGTAGTCCGCGCCGAGCGTCGGCGGCATCATCATGCCGGCGAGGACAATCTTGGTGGAGGAGTTCTTTTCGCGCACGCGATCCATGATACGTTGGAGACTGGCCCGGGAGATGCCGGGTTCGATGCCGCGAAGGCCGTCGTTGCCGCCGAGGGCGAGGACGAAGACGTCGACGGGCTGGCGGAGCACCCAGTCGATGCGCCGGGCGCCGGCGGAGGTGGTCTCGCCGCTGAGACCGGCGTTGACGACGCGCCAGGGGAGGTGGGCGGCGTCGATTTTCTTCTGGATGAGGGCGGGGTAGGATTCGGAGGACGGATCATCGAGGCCGTAGCCGGCGGTGAGGCTGTCGCCGAAAAAGACGAGGGTGCGGGGCTCGGCGGGAGCGGCGGCGCGGAGGCCGGTCGCGAAGCCCGCGAGGACGCCGACGAGCAAAAGCAGGCAGGGGAAGGGCAGACGGAAAGGAGTCATGGCTGGCTTTTGTATCGATCGTGTCTTTCGTGGGCGGTTCCCACGATGAGTGTCCAATCCATGCTGAAAGTCGAGCGACTGACCAAGACCTACCCGACCGCCGGCGGACCGCTGACGGTGTTGCGCGAGGTGAACTTCGAGCTGTTGCGCGGCGCGAGCCTCGCGATCGTGGGGCCGAGCGGCAGCGGCAAGACCACGCTGCTCGGGCTCTGCGCGGGCCTCGACCGGCCCTCGGGCGGGGACGTGATCCTCGCGGGCGAGTCGATCGGCGCGATGAGCGAGGACGAGCGCGCGCTGGTGCGCAACCGGCACGTGGGCTTCGTGTTTCAGAATTTCCAACTGGTGCCCACGTGGCGCGGGCGTTCATGAACGAGCCCAAGATCCTCTTTTGCGACGAGCCGACGGGCAACCTCGACGGCGACACGGCGCACGCGATGGTGGAGCTGATCTTCGGGCTGAACCACGAGAAGCAGACGACGCTGGTGCTCGTGACGCACGATCTGGAACTCGCGCGGAAGTGCCAGCGGGTGATCCGCCTGAAGAGCGGGGCGGTGATCAGCGACGAGACCGTGGGACTAGGGTGAAACCACGAAACAAATTCTTAGGCCCACGGAACACACGGAATACACGGAAAACCAAACCCCAGAAAGGAAGCGAACGATGAGCAAACTGATGTTGGAGAAGGAAACTTACGAGATATTGGGAGCTTGTTTTGAGGCATATAAAGAGAAGGGGTGTGGGTTTCTGGAGGCGGTTTACCACGAGTGTTTGGAGATTGAGTTTGCTCTGCGTGGAGTGCCCGCACGGTCGTTTGTGCCGCTTGCCCTGACCTACAAGGGACGGCCGCTGAAGAAAACCTACGAAGCCGATCAACATGGGGCATTTTCCCAAAGTCGAACATGAGCGGTTCGCACTCTGATTTTTCCGTGTATTCCGTGTGTTCCGTGGGCTCATCTGCATGAATTTCATCCTCAAAATGGCCTGGCGGGATTCGCGGGCTTCGCGGCGGCGGCTGGTGTTGTTCTCGATGTCCGTGGTGCTCGGGATCGCGGCGCTCGTGGCCATCGGCTCGCTCGGCGCGAACCTCGAGCGCGGGATCGACGATCAGGCGAAGGGGCTGCTCGGCGCCGACCTGATCATCGCGGGGCGCAATCCCCTGAGCGAGGCGGCGCTGAAACACCTGGAGGTCTACGGTGGCGAGCGGGCGCAGGAGATGAGTTTCTCGTCGATGATGGCGTTTCCCACGGCGCAAAACCTCACGCGCCTCGTCAACGTCCGCGCCACCGAGGGGGATTTTCCGTTCTACGGCGACTTCGTCACGGTGCCGGCCGACGCGCCGACGAAACTGCGCGCGGGCGGCAATGTGACCATCGTCGAGGAGACGCTGTTGCGGCAGTTTGATGCCAAGGTCGGGGACCAGGTGAAGCTGGGCAACACGCTCTTCACCGTCATCGGAGCGCTGCAGAAGCTCCCCGGCGAATCCTCGGCGCTCTCCGCCACGGTGGCGCCGCGCGCGCTGATCCCGCGGGGCGCGCTCGACGCGACGGGCCTCGCCGAACGCAACGTGCTGGTGCGGCATCGCACGATGTTGAAGCTGCCGGCGACCTATACCCCCGAGGTGGTGGAGCGCGAGATGCGCCGCCAGTTCGGCAGCGAGGGGCTGGGCTACGACACGGTGGCGGAACGCAAACGCAACCTCGGACGCGTGCTCGACAACATCGAAAATTTCCTCGGGCTCGTGGGGTTCATCGCGCTGTTCCTCGGCGCCATCGGGGTGGCGAGCGCCATCCATGTCTACGTGCAGCAGAAGATCCCGACGGTCGCGGTGCTCCGCTGCCTCGGTGCGACGGCGCGGCAGGCCTTCGGGGTCTATCTCGTGCAGGGTGTGGCGCTGGGGATCTTTGGCGCGATCGTCGGCGCGGCGCTCGGGCTCTCGGTGCAGATGGCGCTGCCGGCGCTGTTGGGCGACCTGCTGCCGTTCGAGGTGAAATTCTTTATTGCATGGCCGGCGGTCGCGCGCGGAACGGGGGCGGGGCTGGTGATCTGCGTTTTGTTCACGCTGCTGCCGCTCCTCGCGGTGCGGCGGGTGTCGCCGCTCGTGGCGCTGCGGTCGGCGTTTGCCGACAAGGTGAGCACCGGACCGGACGGGTGGCGCATCGCCATCGGGATTTTCATCGTCGCGGCGGTGGCCGGTTTTTCGATCTGGCAGACGGGACGGGTGCGCGACGGGCTGGCCTTCACGGCCGTGCTCGGCGTGAGCTTCGGTCTGCTCGCGGGGCTCGCCAAAGGCGTCGCGTGGTCGGCGCGGCGCTGGTTTCCGCGCCGCTCGCCCTACGTCGTGCGCCAGGGCGTGGCCAATCTCTACCGGCCCAACAACCGCACTGTGCTCCTGCTGCTGTCGCTGGGCCTGGGGACGTTTCTGATGCTCACGCTGTTTCTGACGCGGACGACGCTGCTGAAGGAGATCGAGTTCACCGGCGGCGGAGGGCGGCCCAACCTCCTGTTCTTCGACATTCAGGACGACCAGATCGACGGGCTGGTGAAGGCCGCGGCGGCGGAGAAGGCGCCCGTGCTGGTGCAGGCGCCCATCGTCACGATGAAGATTTCCACGGTGAAGGGCCGGAAGGTGGAGGAACTGATCCGGGAGAATCGCGACAACCGTGACAACCGCGGTCCGGGCTCGGGCACGATTCTGCGCAAGGGCGACACCTCGGACTCGGAAAAGGAAAAGAAGCAGGCCGCCCCGGCGGGTGGCGGACGCGGACCGGGCGGCGACGCCCAGCGCGCGCCGGGCTGGACGCTGCGCCGGGAATATCGCTCGACGTATCGTAACCAACTCGTGGGGACGGAGCGGCTGGTGAGCGGGAACTTCACCGGCAAGGTCGCACCCGGCGAGGCGGTCGTGCCGATCTCCATGGAGGAGGGCCTCATCAAGGAGATGGGGCTCTCGCTCGGTGACGAGATCGAATGGGACGTGCAGGGCGTGCCCCTGCGGACCAAGATCGGCAGCGTGCGGGCGGTGGAGTGGCGGCGGCTGGAGCCGAATTTCTTCGTGGTGTTTCCCGAGGGCGTGCTGGAGCCGGCGCCGAAATTCCACGTCGCCGCGGTGCGCGCGGAAAACAGCGAGCACTCGGCCCGCGTGCAGCGCGCGGTGGTCGCGGCGTATCCCAATGTCACCGCCATCGACCTTGCGCTCGTGATGCAAACGGTGGACTCGATCTTCTCGAAGGTGGCGTTTGTGATCCAGTTCATGGCGGCCTTTACGGTGATCACGGGCCTCATCGTGCTGGTGGGCGCGGTGGCGACGGGGCGGTTTCAACGCATCCGCGAGACGGTGCTCCTGCGCACGCTCGGCGCCACGCGCCGGCAGCTCCTGCAGATCCAGATGGTCGAGTACGCGATCCTCGGCACGCTCTCGGCGGTCGTCGGCTGTGGGCTGGCCATGGCGGGCAACGCCCTGCTGACAAAATTCGTCTTCCGCCTCTCGCCCTCGGTGCCCGTGCTGGTGGTGCTCGTGGGCGGCGCGGTCGTGGTCGTGGTGACCCTGATCACCGGGCTGATGTCGAGCCGCGGCATCACGGATCATCCGCCGCTGGAAGTGCTGCGGCAGGAAACGTAAGCGTAACCGATTGAGGAGAGGGATTGCCATGGCCCCGGGTTCCCCGCAATGACAACGCCTCTACCATGAACCGACGTGTCGTCACCTTTCACTACACTCTGCGCGATCCGAGCGGCCGCGTGCTCGATTCGTCGGCGGGCGGCTCGCCGGTGACCTATCTCGAGGGTGCGGGCCAGATCATCGACGGGCTCGACGAGCAGTTGCGCGACGTGGCGGCGGGGGCGAAGACCCGCGTGGAGGTGCCCGCGGCGAAGGCCTATGGCGAACGCGACCCGGCGCAGATCCAGCGCATCCCGCGCGCGATGCTGCCCGTGGACGGCGAGGTGCAGGTGGGGGCGCAATTTCAAACGGGCCCGGACCGTGGCGACCCGGTCGTGACGGTCGTGGGCGTCGAGGGCGAGGAAATCGTGCTCGATGGCAACCATCCGCTCGCGGGCGTACCGCTGACCTTTGACGTCGAGATTGTCGGCGCCCGTGAGGCCAACGCCGAGGAGCTGAGCCACGGTCACGCCCACGGCGGCGGAGGTGGCGGCTGCGGCGAGGGTTGCGGCTGCCACTGAGGCAGGTGAGGTGATGACAGGCACAACTCGCGCGAGGTAGTGCGGGCTCGTCAGGCGGGCGGTTTTTGCGCTATTGCACAGGGACGCCCATGAACCGCCGTTCCTTTCTCCGGCACAGCAGTCTGGCCACCGCGGTGGTCGTATCCCCTGCGTGGTTACACGCCGGACCTTCGGGATACGCGGCCCATCACGTGGCGCGCGTGGTGTCGGCGCCGGACGTGCCGCTGCCCAAGGGGAAGCGCCGGCCGTTCGGCTGGGAAACGGTGGCGGTCGCCGCGCCGGGCGGGGCGCCGCTCGTGCTCGCCTGGCCGGAGCTGCCGGCGGACGTGCGCGTGACGCACTTCCGCCTCGCCGTCGGGCTCGACGAACGCGACGAGAAGGTCGTGGAGGTGTTTTTGCCGGCGGCTGGCCGCGTGCTGGGGGCGATGGAGCTGCGGTTTGTCAGCCAGTTTCAGGTTTACGAACTCGCGCTCCGCGCGGAGGACGTGGCAGCGGTGCGCCGCGAGGGGCTCGGGCTGCGGCTGACGAAGGGGAGCGATCTGGAGATTTTCACCGGCGGGGTGGATCTGCCCGCGGTGTTGCGGCCGCACCTGCTCGTGCCGGGCACGCTGGACGCGACGGCGGAGTATTTTAGGCGCATGCAGTCGCTCGCGTGCGTGCAGCAGTTCGGCTGGATGGAGGGCTGCGTGATGGACGGGCTGCTCGACCTCTCGGCCGGGCCGGCGCACGCCGCGCTGCGCGAGACGGCGCTCCAGCATCTCGGGCTATTTTTCAAGGACGGGAAACTGATCTACGAAAACCACGTGAGCGCGCCGAGCGACGGCAAGCTCTACGGCATCGAGGGGAGCCTGCCCTTTGCGGTGCTCGCGCGGGTCGATCCGGCAAGTCCATTGCACGACCTGGCGGTGGCGTTCTGGCGTTCGCGGCTGCGCCCCTCGGGCTCGATTCAGGACGGACCGACGATCACGAGCGAGGGTGCGTACACCGTGGGCTACGCGCTGGCGGAAATCGCGCGGGCGCGGCGCTCGGAGGAACTGATGAAGCTCGCGCTCGCGCAGGTGCGCGTGCGGCAGGCGGCGCTGTTCGATGGACGCGAGTTCTGGCGCACGCGTCACGACGACGGCGCGCGGGGCAACCGCAACTGGGCCCGCGGGATAGCGTGGCAGATCCTCGGTCTCGCGCGGACGCTGGTGGTCGCGAAAGAGCGTGACGATATCGCCGATCTCGTGGCCTCGCTCCGGGAGATCTCCGCGTGGGTTGTGGGCCTCCAGCGCGAGGACGGCCTCTGGAGCGTGTTTGCCCACGAGCCGAAGCTCACTCCGGACACCGGCGGGAGCGCGGGCATCGCGGCGGCGCTGGCCATCGGCGCAAAGCACGGCTGGCTCGATCCGACGGCGCGGACGGCAGCGCAGAAGACGCTTGCGGGCCTGCGCCCGCACCTCACGGCCGACGGCCTGCTCGGAGGCGTCTCGCAATCGAACAAGGGGGGCGAGGGCCTCCAGCGCAGCAGCTACCGCAGCATCTATCAGATGGGCATGGGGCTGAAGGCGCAGTTGATCGCGGCGCTGGAGACCTGAGCGGGTTTCCGCAACGGGAACCGAGGCGAGTTACTTCGTCAGCCGGTACAGCTCGCTGCCTGCGAGCAGGAAGGCACCCACGCCGTAAACCTCGGTGGCGTCGGCGGGGAAGTGCTTCGGGTCGGCGCCGATCGGTTGTACGTGGGTGAGCTTGCCATCGGGTGCGACGCAGCCGACGAGGGCGGCCCAGGCGCGGCGCACGACGGGCTCGTAGCGGGCGCGGTCGAGCAGGCCCTGGTTCACGCCCCAGGCGAGCGCGTAGGTGTAGAAGCCGGAGCCGCTGGTTTCCTGGAGCGGGAAGCTGGCGGGATCGAGGAGGCTCGCGCGCCAGAGCCCGTCGGGCTGCTGGCAGGTGATGACCTTTTCCGCCATCTCCTTGAACTGCGTTTCAAAGCGCGCGCGGGACGGGTGGTCCTTCGGCAGATACTGCAGCATGCGGACGAGGCCGCCCATCACCCAGCCGTTGCCGCGGGACCAGAAGACGTTTTTGCCGTTGGCTTCGCGTTTGTCAAAATAGGTGCTGTCGCGATAATATAAATGTTCGTTCTTGTCATAGAGGTAATCGGAGGTGCGCCACCAATGGCTGACGGAGAGATCGAGGTAGCGCTTGTCGCCGGTGGCGACGTAGAGCCGGAGCCATGCGGGTGGCGCCATACACAACGAGTCACACCAGGACCAGCGGTCCTGGCAGCCGGGCTTGCGGAATTCCAGGGTGCCCTC
>JAPLTR010000345.1 GCA_026398065.1 Verrucomicrobiota bacterium
GCTCCCTTGGCTGGAAAAGGCGGTGCCGGCGGCTCCGGAGCGGCCGGCTGTTCTCGTCGCCCTCGGCTTGGCTCGGCTGGGCCTCGGGCAGACGGAGACGGCGCTCGCCCCCTTGCGGGACGCCGCGCGCCGGACCACGCCGCGGCCCGCCCGGCCTCGGCAACGCCCTTTCAGCCTCGGCCGCAGCGCCGAGGCCGAGCCGCACCTCGCCCGGGCGCTGGAGGTGCGTCCGCAGAGCGCGGCCGCGCACAACGACTACGCCTACGCGCCCGACGAGCTGGGACGCTCCGCCGCCGCCGCGGCGCACTACCGGTGGGCGCTGGCGCTGCGACCGATGCATCCATCGAATCACTACAACTAGGGCAGTTCGCTGCTCCGGCGCGGGCGGACCGCCGAGGCGGCGGCGGAGTTCGCCGCGGCCCACAACAGCGCAGGCGTGTGCCTCCAGCAGCTCGGCCGCGGGGCGGAGTCGCCGGAGCATCTCCAGCGCGCGGCGGAACTGCAGCCGGCGAATGTCCAAGCCCGGCCCAAGGCCGGCCTTGGGCTGCTGCGCCTCGGCCACTGGTCCGAGGCGGCGGCGCACTTCAACGGCGCCCTGCGCCTCAAGCCCGACCACGCAGAAGCCCGGCAGAATCTCGCGCGGGCGCGGCAGTGAGGGGTCCCCGCCACGTCCGGTGGCCCGGCGCGCCCTTGGAGCGCGTCGGGCCACCGCTCAACCTGCCCGGGCCGGGTCGGATCAGGTGTCTGCCGGGCGCCACCACGTCAACGGCCTCCGCCTACGGCACGAGGGGCGCAAATTCAGTCGTCCGCGTGCAATCCTCGCCATTGCAGCCGCTGGTTGGGCACACGGCGGACATCATGCACATGCCCACCGGCACGAAGTCGGTCGCCCCACGCACCAGAATACCTTCCACCTCGTGGGTATCCGCGTTGAAGACGGGCGATCCCGAGTTGCCGCCGTAGGTATCGAGGTTGGCGGTGAAAAAGGTGCCTTGGTTGTTTTCCCGGACAAATGCACCGTCAGCATATTTCACCGGCAGGCCGCACGGATGACCAATGACGTAGACCGACTGCTTGTCGGCTATCTTATTCTGGCGGCGGAGGGACAAAATGGTTCCATTTTTGACCGGCCGGTCCAGGCGCACGAGGCACCAGTCGGTGCCGTCCTGCACCAATCTGCGCCCGAGCACCTTGGCGCCCGCGTAGATGTCCTCATTCGGGATCACGATCTGCGAGAGGTTGGCGTCGATCATCCGAAATCCGAAGACAAACCGGATGGTGGTGGCATTGTTTTCGTCCACACAATGGCCCGCGGTAGCGATTACGTCCGGCGCCACCAAAAAACCGGTGCAGAAGGCCCCGGCGGGCTGATGAAAAAAACGTTCCTCCTCGCACAGGCTGTTCAGTTGGCCAAATTTCCCCACCTGGAGAGTGGAGGTGTTATTGCCGTTGTCGACGACCCGGCTGGCGCGGAACAGGCTAACGACACCACGAGCGGCCGTCTGGGCCACGTGCTGGGCGGGTAGATCGTAGAGGTCCTTTCGATCATCTACTTCGTAGATCGACTTCTGCCGCGCGCCGAGGGTCGCGGCGATTGTCTTGCTGGAGAACTGGGCGAGTTCGGACCGCCCGCCCAGAATCTTGCTCTGAGCGCGTAGCACGGAGGAAAACTGGACCCGGGTCGATGCCCCCCGCGTCTGAAGTTCCTCTTTGAGTTGATCGATGGTGAACTGGGAAAGAATCTCTTCTGGTTTCATCTGTAGATAGGTTTTGTGGAGTCGACGAAAGGGGAAGCTCGGCTTGCCAGCGGCGGGATTTCCCCCTTCGCGATCAGCGAGTTTCCCGGCCAACCCCGGGGATGTTGGGAGGCAAAAGAACGTGTTTAGGACAAACGGACCGATCACAAGAGCGAGGCCGGAAGCCGCGGCGTTGGCGGGCCTGTTTTGGGTGAATTGGCCTCCGGCTCAGAATCTCGTGGAAAAAACGAGGCCGAAACCGTAACGCCCCTCCTCTTCCAGGCGCATTACCGTGCCAGCCGGAACCGTCTGACCATCGACGTAGGCTCCCTGCACGCGTTTTACATTGGCCTCGGCGAATGTGATCAGCCCGACGTTGAAGGCCGGCCCCTTGAGCGTTATGACATTGTCACCGGTGAGGGTGTACCGCTGCAGACAAAACATTACCCCCAAGCCGAACGAACGGAAAGTATTTTCCCCCAGTTCGGCGGTAGCCACAAATGCGAAGGTGCGATGGGAATTCGTTGAAATCCTCTTGGCGAGTTGGTCGGGGGTCTCATGTGCGGCAAAGGATTGGGCCCGCATCTCCGATATCGCACTGGCCACGTCTTTTTGATTAACTGACAGGTCAGAGAAGACGTAGTGTCCCTCCAAAATTGGTCCAATGCGCGTTTTGCTCTTCGTGGTGATGCGCACCACGTTTCCGCTATCGACAGTAGCGGTGTCAACCGGACGGGCACCGCTGAGCTGTAGTATGCCTACTCCTCCACCAAACCCCCAAACGGCAAGTTTTTCCGCCACCGACTGCTCGGCAGATTTCGAGGCATCATCAGTCTTTTTTATCGCGTCAGCTTGGGCTTTTTCATCCGTATCTTTGGCGCTCTTGTTGTCCTCCCCTAGCGACCTATTCGCCCATTTCCGCCTGACGTCTTCAGCTTTGTCTTGTGTCTGAAGTATTGCATCAAACTTTAGATTCACAATTTTATGTCGCTCTTCGTCCGTTAGCTCCGCACGCGCGCCGGCGCCCGCGACTAAAGCCAAGGTGGAGAAGAACACCCATCGCTTCCAGACGGGCGAACGGTGGGGGCGAATGAGCAGGGCGGACGGCGTGACGCAGCTGAGACGGAGATAAGCAGACATGGTGAGGGTGGGAGGCTGAGTGTGGTATCCGGCGGCGGGCCCCATCGCGGGGTCGTCGCGGATTGATCGCCCTTATATTCCCGGTCTTGCGGCGGCGATTACGCGAAATGTGGCACTGTTTCTAGAATTCGTGGCTGCCAGCTAGATTCGCCAAGATCATTCTTTCACTTTGCCAACAGGGGAGAGACTGCGCCGATCTGCCGCGACCGTCGTCAGGATCGGGGTATGTTGAGGCCGCGGGGGTCCCCGCGGCTGTCAGGCTAGAGCAACGTCCTTGAGACGTTAAATCTCGCCGATAGCCTCAAACCAAGGTGGTCCGTCGCAGGGGCTAGGCCTCCGGAATGGGATGCGCGCAACCGCCATCAGTCGCTTCGGTGCGACCTGCGGCCTCCCGATCCCGCGCCCCCTCTGCTCGGCGCGGACGGCGTTCACGACAGCCAGCAGAAGCACAATCAGTACAATGGTGCAGAGGATCGGATATTTGATTTTCACAGACGCCGGATCAGGTAAATCGATTTTTTTACTGGTCGCGCCCCCCGCGCCGCCATGCGGCTTCCCCTATGAAAGCTGCCATGCAGTTGCGCCGGAGGCGTGACCAGATTCGGCCTTCCTTCCGTTTTACCGTGACCCGATTACGAAATAAGTTTGGATTCGGCCAAATAGCTGCTTTCGCCGTTCCCCGTCCGGCGCACCACCTAGCAACACCCATGGCCCACGCGTCTTCACGCTTTGAAACCACCCTCTGGAGCAAAGTCCTCCTCGTCGGCCGAGAGCCCCGAGGCCACCGTCCACACCGACCCCACCCTCGCGTTCGACCGCGCCTGGGCCAATACGCTGATCACGCATGCGCTGCGCGAGCTGGAGCACGAGCAGTCCGGCACCGGACGCACCGCCCTGTTCGGCTCGCTCAAGGAATTTCTCCAGCGCAAGGCCGGCCCCGGCGAATACGACGCCATCGCTCGCACCCACGGCATGACCAAGGGTGCGGTCGCCGCCGCCACCCACCGCCTCAATCGCCGCTTCGGCGAACTCGTCCGGCAAAACGTGCGCGAAACCGTCGCCACCCCCGATCTGGCCGAGGAGGAGCTCAGCTATCTGTTCTCCACCATCGGGGGGTAGCCCGCAATGCCCGCCCCGTCCGCCCAGTCCTGCCCCCAGTGCGAACGCCCCTCGTCCGCTGGACACGCCGACGGCCTCTGCCTCCGCTGCGTGGCGCAGCACCTGCACGCCTCATCCGCCCCACCGGCCACCACCGCCGAAGGTGCGCCTCTGCCGCCAGGCTACGAAAGCGTGGAACTGCTCGGCCAAGGTGGCATGGGCGAGGTCCACCTCGCGTTCCAAGCGAACCTCTCGCGGTACGTCGCCCTGAAGCGACTGTCCCGCCCGTGGCTGCGCGATGCCCGCGCCGAGGAACGATTTCTCCGCGAGGCGCGGGCTGCGGGCCGGCTGTCGCACCCCGGCATCGTTCCCGTACTGGAGGTCGGCCGGCACGGCGGGGCGGTTTGGTACACCATGGAGTATGTCGAGGGCGGCGATCTCGCCCAGTTTCTCGCCCGACGCGGCGGCCGACTGCCTTGGGCCGAGGCGGTGGACCTCGTCGCCGCCGTGGCCGAGGCCATCTCGCACGCCCACTCCGCCGGCGTCGCCCACCGCGACTTGAAGCCGTCCAACATCCTGATCGCAGCCGACGGTCGGCCGAAAGTCGGCGATTTCGGCCTCGCTTGGCTGGCCGCCCATGAGGCACAGGAACTCACGGCCACGGGCGAGGTCCTGGGGACACCGGCCTACCTGCCCCCGGAGACGCTCTCCTCCGCCGGCCCTGCCGATCCTCGCCGGGGCGACCTCTATTCGCTTGGCGCCCTGCTCTTTCACCTCGTGGCGGGCCGTCCGCCCTTTGCCGGGGGACACACCGCCGAGCTCCTCCACGCCATCGCGCATACCCCCGCCCCGCGACTTGCCGCGGCGGCGCCCGGCCCTGTCCCCCGCGCGCTCGATGAGCTCTGCGCCGTGAGTCTCCGCAAGGACCCCGCCGATCGCTTCGCCTCGGCGTCGGAGTTCGTGCAGGAGCTCCGCGCCTGTCGCGCCGGCCGCCGACCCCGCCTGGGCGGTTGGCGTCTCCGCCGCCCGGCACTCGTCCGCCTCCTCGTCGTCGCGGGAACGGCCGGCGTTGCGGGCTTGGCCGTCCACTTCGGCGCTAGGAGCTTCACTCCACCCCCGGCTGCCGTCGCCTCCGAACCCACCTCCGGGAAGGTCAGCACGCCCACTCCGGTGGTTGCGGTCGCCAACCTCGAGGCCCGCACGCCGGAGCCGGGAACCGCCCTCGTGGCCAGCGGCCTCCAGGATGAACTCGTCGCCACGCTCACCCGCATCACGGATGTGCGGGTGATCGCCCGACGGTCGCTCGGCACGGCGTGGCGCGGCACCG
>JAPLTR010000854.1 GCA_026398065.1 Verrucomicrobiota bacterium
CCGCGATCGCGCAGCGCCATCCCGGCCTGGCCTACGGGCTCGTGATCGAGGTCCGTTCGATGACGGTCGCCTGCCATCTCGGCGTGACCGCCGGCCACAGCGAGCAGCCCGCGTTGTCCACCGTCTGAGCCCGGTCGCGCCGTGCCCGCCGCCACGCCGTATCCGACTCCGCCGCCGGCCCCGGCCGGCGCACCGCCCGCGCAGTTGGTGGAGCACTTCTTCCGTCACGAGACGGGCAGGCTTCACGGGGCGTTGATCCGCCTCCTCGGCGTGCAGCACATGACACTGGCGGAGGATGTCGCCCAGGAGGCCATGCTCCGCGCGCTCCGCACGTGGTCGATGGGCGGCGTCCCCGCCAACCCCTCCGCCTGGATCACGCGCGTGGCGATGAACCTCGCGAAGGACGCCCTCCGGCACCAGCGCATGACCGGGGTGAAGGAGAGCGCGATCGTCACCCATTTCGAACTCGGTGCGTCGCACGCGCCGACCCCCGCGGTCGCCGTCGAGAGCGCGCACATCATCCGCGATGACGCCCTGCGCCTCCTCTTCGTCTGCTGCCACCCCTCGGTCGCCCCGGACGCCCAGGTCGTGCTCGCGCTGAAAGTGTTGTGCGGCTTCAGCACCGGGGAGATCGCGCGCGCGTTTCTCAGCAGCGAAGCCGCGATCGAGAAGCAGCTCACGCGCACCAAGCAGCGCATCCAGGGCGCCGGCCTCGGCTTCGACCTGCCCGAGGGCGAGGACCTCGCGCCCCGCCTCGACGGCGTGCTCGCCGCGCTCTACCTCCTCTTCAACGAGGGCTACAAGGCCTCCGCCGGCGACCGCCTCCTTCGCGAGGAGCTCTGTCAGGAGGCCATCCGTCTCACCTCGCTCCTCGTCGCCCATCCGGCGGGCCGCACGCCGCGGAGCCACGCGCTCCTCGCGCTCATGCTGCTCACCGCGGCGCGTTTCCCTTCGCGCCTCGACGAGCACGGCGACCTCCTCCGCCTCGACGACCAGGACCGTTCCAAGTGGGACCAGGCTCTCATCGGTCGCGGCCTCGTCGCCCTCGCCGCCGCCGCCTCGGGCACCGAACTCAGCGAATACCATCTTCAGGCCGGTATCGCCGCGACCCATTGCACGGCCGCCGACTACGCCTCGACGGACTGGGTTCGGATCCTGCGCCACTACGACGAGCTGTACCGCCTCAAGCCCTCCCCCATCGTCGCCCTCAACCGCGCGGTCGCCGTCGCGCACGTGTCGGGTCCGCAGGCCGGGCTCGACGCGGTCGCGGCGATCCCGGAGCGCGAACGCCTCGAGTCGCACTACCTGCTGCACGCCGTGATGGGCGAACTCAACTGGCGCCTCAACCTGCACCGCGCCGCCGCCGGAAATTTCCGCCGCGCCCTGCACCTCGCCCAGGTCGGCCCCGAACAGCTCTATCTCACACGCATGCTGGAGCGCACGTCCGGCGCCTCGCTGGGTGACGACGGTGAATCCCCTGCGCCTGTCCGCCAGCCGCACGCCTCGTAACGGCGGTGCCGCCGGTCACTTCATCCACTTCGCCATTTCCGCGCGGCATTTTTCCACCTGCGCCTGAAACGCCGGGACCTTCTTCAATTCCACGACGAGCGGTTCGGCCAGCATCCAGCCGCCGACGAGGTCGCTCGGGAAATGCACCCCGCCGTACACGCGGCCCCATGCCGCGCGGTGTGCGAAGTCGAAGATCTGCTCGCGCTTCTCCGGAAAAATTTCCGCGAGTACACCGGCGCGCGTGAAGATCGAGGCGGTGTGGCCGCTCGGGTAGGAGTCGTTGGTCGGCTTGCCCACGCACGGCTGCACGCGCGGATCGACCACCCACGGCCGCGCCCGCGCAAACAGGTTCTTCGCCACTTCCGTGACCTCATGCCGGTCCTCGTCGACCTCCTTCAGGAAGGCCGCCGTCACGGGCAGGTTTTCCTTGGTAAACCACGGTCCGAACACGTCGGCGTACATGAACGCATCGTTCTTCTCGATCAGCTTCGCCCACGCCACCTGTTCCGGCGTCCGCCAGGACTGGGCCTGCAGCACCGCCTCCAGGTCGGCGCGCGCCGCCAGCGTGCCGGGCGCGGGCGGCGGCGGCAGGACCTTCGCACAGTCGACGCCCGTCGGCTTCACGAAGTGCGTCGGGTACGGCTTTTTCACCGTCGTGGCCGGCTTCGTCGCCATCTCCTGCGCCCGCCCCGACGGGGCGACCGGCAGCAGGCCAATGACCAGGGACAACACGAACAGGGAACGAAGGGGGGATTTCATGAATAAAAATGTGCCGGGCACAGGCCAGCGTCGCGCAGTTTCAAAGCAATCGTCGCAGCCAGTCCAGACCACATTCCCGGGAGCGTTGCACGACCGTTGACCGCCGCCGTCCGGCCCGTTCTCCTCCGGCCAGCCCATCATCCCATGGCTGCGAAAAAATCCGCCGACCAATGGTTCGCCGAATACGGCGAGAGCCACCAGCACCATGCCAACGAACTCATTCATTGGTTTTGCGTGCCGCTGATTTTTTTCAGCGTGCTCGGCTTCATCTGGAGCGTCCCCGTGCCCGATCTGCTCGCGGAGCATCTGCCGGGCTTCAACTGGGCGCTGGTCGCGATCTTCGCGGCGACGGTCTTCTACGTCAGCCTGTCGCCGCGGCTCAGCGCCGGGCTCCTCTGTTTCATGGCGGTCTGCTATTCCGCCATCGTTGCCCTCGAGCTCTTCGACGTCTTTCCTGTGTGGAAAATTTCCGCGGTCGTCTTCGTGCTCGCGTGGATCGGCCAGTTCATCGGCCACCGGATCGAGGGCAAAAAACCGTCGTTCTTCAACGGCGTGGTCTTCCTGCTCATCGGCCCGGCGTGGCTCATGAGCTTCGTCTACCGGAAACTCGGCGCCCGCTACTGAACTCCCCGCTCCGACCGCCGGACTCCGGCCGGCTTCACGGCACCTCGATCACCGGCCGGCAGAACGCCCCGGAGCACCCGGGCCAGTTCATCGGGAGCGCCCAGAATTTCACCGGCTGCGGCAGCGCAAACACCTCCGGCGGAAACTTCAGCTCCTCGACCACCCAGATGCCCGACCCGAGCAGGATCGTGTGCGTCTCGGCGTTCAGCGGACCGCTCCCGCCGATCGAGTAATGGTCGATCCCGACCCCGCGCACGCCGCGGCCCACCAGCCAGCGCGCGCCCGCCGGCTCGACAAACGGCGAGTGCCGCAGCCATTCCTCCGTCTTCGCCCGCCGGTCGCCCCAGCCCGTCGCCAGCAGCACGATTTCGCCGCCCAGCCTCCCGTGCAACGCCCGCGCCAGCAGGTCCGGCCCGATCGGCGTGTCCGGCGCCAGCCCGCGCAGGTCCGCGAGATGCGCCGGTCCGGCAAACGTCTCCAGCGGCAGATCCGAAATGCTCTTTCCGCCCGCGATCTTGTGCAGCGGCGCATCGAGGTGGCTCCCCGTGTGCGTCGCCATCGCGATCTCCTCCATCCGCCAGCCGCCGGCCGGATGGTCCGCCGTGCGCTTGAAGGTAACTGGCGGGTGCACCGGGCAATTGGGCGCCTGGTCGTAAAGGGGCTGCGAAAGATCGATGAGGCGCATAAAAATGCACCCAGGTAATCGGCTCATGACCGCGGTGGGAAGGCCCGAACACCACGGTATCTCTCACTCCTTCACCTTCTACCGCCACCCCGCTTCGGCGTTTTGCCAATCGTCGGCAAATTCCAACATGGAGATTCGATGCGAAAGCTCTGGTATACACTGGACGGTCTGTGCGGGAGTATGCGAAACCTACCCGCCCCAGCCGACACTTCGGGACGCTCTCCCGGTCCAAGGCTATATTTCCTTCACGCATGCGTACGTTCGTCTTCGGCCTGATCCTGACGCTTAGTTCGGTCAACTTGGTCCAGGCGGAGCCGCGTCTGCGCATCGGGGTCGAGTCGGCCGACAGCCCGATCTCGTTCACGGATCCCTCCGGAAAACCGACCGGGTTCACGGTGGAACTCCTGCAGGAGATGGAGCGCGCCGGCCTGACCGACTACGAACTCGTCGTCTCGCCGTGGAGCGCCTTGGCGCGGGATTTTCAGGCGGGCAAAATCGACGTGCTCGGCAATGTCGCCATCACCGCCGAACGCCGCGCCGCGATGGATTTTTCGATCGGCCACGCCTTCGTGCACGGTCTCGTCTACAGCCGCCCGGATCATCCTCCGATCCGCAGCACCGCCGATTTCGCCGGCAAGACCATCGGCACCCTGCTCGGCAGCATCGCGTATTTCAATGCGATCGAACACGGTGGCTGGGGGGCGACCATCCGACCTTTCAGCTCTCCGCAGGAGGCGATGGACGCCACCCAGCGCGGCGAGTGCGACGGGGTGCTGCTCGTCTACGGCCTCGACAAGAAATACATCACGAACACCTACGGCATGCGCCGGGAGTTCGTCGAGGACATCGTCCACCAGTTCCGTTTCGCCGTGCACAAAGGCGACGCCGCGGCTCTCGCACGTCTCAACGACGCCCTCGCGACCGTCCGCCACAACGGCACCTTCGACCGCCTCTACGACACGTGGATCGGCCCGATCGAGCCTCACCCCATCCGCCTCTCGGACCTGCGGCCATACGCCAAGCCCATTCTCCTCGGGTTTCTCGCCATCGCCGCCATCCTCTGGTGGCAACGCCACATGCTCGGGCGCCTTTCCCGGCACACCCAGGCCCTCCGCGAGAGCGAGGAGCGCTTCCATGGCCTCGTCGACTCCGCCTTCGAGGGCTGGATCATCCATCAGGACGGCGTCATCGTCATGGCCAACGCCCCCTATGCCGCGACCTTCGGCTACACCGTCGCGGAGCTGACCGGCCGGCCCGTCGCCGACCTCATGCCGCCCGCGCCGGCGCCCGCACCCGACCCGGCAGCCGCGGGCCGGCCTCCCGACGAGGCCACCGGCCTCCGCAAGGACGGTACCGAGATTCCGATCCGCACCGCCAGCCGTGACTGCACCTTCAACGGCAAACCCGCCCGCATCGTGGCCGTGCGCGACCTCTCCGCCGAGAAGCAGGCCGCCAACGACCAGCTCGTTCTCAGCAAGCTCGAGTCCACCGGCATCCTCGCCGGCGGCATCGCCCACGATTTCAACAACCTCCTCGCGACCATCGTCCTCAGCGTGGACATGGCCCTCATCAACCAGCGCCACGCGCTCGACAGCACCCGCTACCTCGCCGCCGCCAAGGACGCCGCCGCCAACGCCAAGCACCTCACCCAACAGCTCATCACCTTCGCGCACGGTGGCACCTCTCTCCGCGAGCCGACCGATCTCGCCCAGCTCGTGCGCCAGGCCGTTCCCCTCATCCTCAGCGGCTCCAATCTCCGCGCGGAGATCTCCGCTCCGCCCGATCTCTGGCGCACCGAGGTCGACGCCGGACAGATCGAGCGCGTGATCGGCAACCTCGTGCTCAACGCCCGCGAGGCGATGCCGGAGGGCGGGGTCGTCACCCTCCAGGCCGAAAACGTCGTGCTGGCCGCGGGCGACATCACCACGCTCCCGGCCGGGGAGTACGTGCATCTCCGCGTCGTCGACCGCGGGCGCGGCATCCCCGCCGACATCCTTCCGAAGATCTTCGACCCCTACTTCTCCACCAAGGCCCGCGGCGTGCAAAAGGGCATGGGCCTGGGGCTCACGATCAGCCACTCCATCGTCCACCAGCACCAGGGTGCGCTGACCGTCGAGTCCAGCGCGGGCGTCGGCACGACCTTCCATCTCCATCTCCCCGCGTCGCACCGGACCGCCGCCAACGTCCCGACTGTCGCCGCCACCCCGGCCACGCGCCCCGGCCGGATTCTGGTCATGGACGATGAACCCGGCCTCCGCGATACCGTCCGCCTCGCCCTGGAACATGAGGGCTACACCGTGGAGGCAGCCGCCGAGGGCGGCATCGCCATCGACCTCTATCAAAAGGCCCGGGCCGAGGGCCGGCCGTTCGATGTCGTCCTGCTGGACCTCACCGTGCGGGACGGGATGGGTGGTTTGGAAACGATCAAAAAACTGCGCGCGATCGACCCCGCCGTGAAGGGCGTGGTGATGAGCGGTTATGTGCAGGAGGCCGTCCTCCGCGACTTCGCCCAGCACGGTTTCTACGCCGCGCTCACGAAGCCGTTCGACCTCGACACCCTCCGCAACGCCCTCACGCCCCCGGCCGCCTAGGCAGGGCATCCGTCTGGCGGACGCCCGCGTCCGGCCACCAAAAACAGCGGCTGCCAGCCCGCCTCATTCGCCTCACTTCTTCGACTCGTCCACCACCACGAGGCGCACGCGGCCCTCGCTCCAGAGCTGCACGAGGATCTTCGGGCCCTTGATCTCCTCGCTCAATTTCACGGCCTCCTCGACATTGCGCGTCGGCCGGCGGTCGAGTTCGAGAATGATGTCGCCTTCCTTGATGCCGGCGCGCGACGACGGCCCGCCCGGCGCCACGCTCGTGACAAACACGCCCTGATACCGCGCGGGGACGTTGAGCTGCTCGCGGATTTCCGCGGTGAGTTCGTCGATGGACACGTCATCCAGCACGCCCTCGGTGTCGGCGATGTCGCCGGACCGCTCCGTGTTGTTGGCGGCCTTGTCGGCCGACGCCGAGCCCAGTTTCACCTTCGCCTCGGCGGCCTTGCCGTCGCGCAGATACGCGATCGTCACGTCCTGGCCGGGGGCCATCCGTGCGATGGTCTGCTGCAACTGCCGGTGATCCTTGATCTCCGTCGCGTCGACGCGCGTCACGATGTCGCCGCCCTTGAGGCCGCCCTTGTCCGCCGGTCCGCCGACGCGCACCTCGCTGAGCAGCGCACCCTGCGTGACGTTGAACGCCGCCATCAGGTCCGGCTCGAGCGGCTGCGTCTCGACACCGAGCAGGGCGCGCTCGACGCGGCCGTTCTTGGCGAGCTGTTCGGCGACGAAGCGCACGAGGTTCGCCGGCACCGCGAAGCCCAGGCCCGCATTGCTGTCATCGCGCGTCACCCGCGCCGTGCAAAGGCCGACCAGGCGGCCATCGGTGTCGATCAGCGGGCCGCCGGAATTGCCCGGGTTGATCGCCGCATCGGTCTGAATAAAATCTTCCGTGCCATCGCCCGCGGCCTCGCGGCCGAGCGCGCTCACGATGCCCCGGCTCACCGTCCGGCCGCGGCCGGCGGGATTGCCCAGCGCGAGGACGACGTCACCCAGCTCCAGCTTGTCACTGTCGCCCAAAGTGATCGCCGCGAGCCCCGTCGCCTCGATCTTGAGGAGCGCCACATCCGACCGCGCATCGCGGCCCACGACGGTCGCTGCATAGTCCTTGCGCGGATCGCCCAGCGCCACCTTCACGTCCTCGGCCCCGTCGACCACATGGGCGTTGGTCAAAATGTAACCGTCCGTCGAGATGATCACCCCCGAGGCCGGGCTCGCCACCGTCGCCATGCCCTCCGCCCCGCCGGACTGCGTCGGCAGCTGCCGCTGGCGACGGGGACGCTGCTGGCCCTGCCCCGGCAATCCCTGGCCGGGCATCCCCGGAAAACCGCGCCGCAGCATCTCTTCCAAATTCGGCGTGGAAACCGTCGGCTCAGGTTTTTCTTTCTTGTTCGCGATCACCGCGACCACGCTGGGTCCCGCCTGCTTGATGATCGCCGCATAGCTCACGCGGTCCGCGCGGTCCCGGTTCGTCGCCTTGGCGTCGGTGGCGACGACGAGCGGCGCGCGCGCCTCGGCTTTCTCCTTGTCCTTCGCCTTGCCCTTGTCGGCCGCATGCAAGGCGAGCCCCGCCCCTCCCGCCAGCGAAAGCACGGACATGAGCAGCAGCGACTTGGCGGCAAAAGGAGAATTCATGGTGGTGAGGGAAAGGAAAAGAGGCGGTGTCTCGATCAAGGGGAAGCGGAACCGTGCAGCTCCGACTGGCGTTTCGCAACCCGGTTCCAGCGTCTCTGGCGGATCCACGGATGGACGCGCTCCGGACCGGAGAGTTGCAGGATACACCAACCGGAGAATTGACCGCGCGCCGCCCACCGCGTTATCTCTCCCTTCTTATGTCAGCCGAATCCTCCACGCCCGCCGTCTCCATGGACAATATCGTCGCGCTCGCCAAGCGCCGCGGTTTCATTTTTCAGTCGTCCGAGATCTATGGCGGCTTCAACGGCTTCTTCGATTACGGCCCCCTCGGCGTCGAGCTGAAGAAGAACATCCGTGACTGCTGGTGGAACGACATGGTGCGCCGCCGCGACGACGTCGTCGGCATCGAGACCTCCATCATCATGCACCCGAAGGTCTGGGAGGCCTCCGGCCACGTCGGCGGCTTCAGCGACCCGCTGGTGGACTGCAAGGTGTCGAAGCAGCGCTTCCGCGCCGACCAGCTTTTCTTCTCCCCGGTCACCGTCGACGGCAAGATCGTCGGCTACGTCAGCGCCCTCGAGAGTGAGAAGACCGCCGCCGACCTTCAGGCCGCCGCCGAGACCTTCAAGCGCAAGAAGGCCATCGTCGGCACCCTCGCCCCCGTCACGCCCAAGGACATGACCGAGGCCACCGAGGCCGAGATCCCGCTCATCCCCTCGCCCGCCACCGGCGAGCCCGGCAGCCTCACCGCCGCCCGCGCCTTCAACATGATGTTCCAGACGAACGTCGGCGCCATGACCGACGGCTCGTCCGTCGCCTACCTCCGCCCCGAGACCGCCCAGGGCATGTTCGTCGATTTCAAGAACGTCTGGGACACCGGCCGCGTGAAGCTCCCGTTCGGCATCGCCCAAATCGGCAAGTCGTTCCGCAACGAGATCACGCCGCGCAACTTTGTCTTCCGCTCCCGCGAGTTTGAGCAGATGGAGATGGAGTACTTCATCCACGAGGACGCCGACTGGTCCAAGTGCCACCAGGAGTGGATCGAGTGGTGCCGCCAGTGGCTCATCTCCGTCGGCCTCCCCGAGTCCCACCTCTCGCTCTACGCGCACCCGAAGGAGAAACTCGCGTTCTACTCCAAGGGCACCGTGGACATCATGTTCAACTACCCCTTCGGCGTGCAGGAGCTCTGGGGCATCGCCGCCCGCGGCAACTACGACCTCGGCCAGCACGCCCAGGCGTCCGGCAAGCCGCAGGAGGTCTTCGACGAGGCCACCAAGAAGAAGTTCGTCCCGCACGTGATCGAGCCGGCCGTCGGTGTCGACCGCATCCTGCTCGCCGTCCTCTGCTCCGGCTACGCCGAGGAGGACGTGAAGGACGACAAGGGCAACGTCGAGAAACGCACCGTCCTCCGCCTCTCTCCGCGCATCGCCCCCGTCAAGGTCGCCGTGCTCCCGCTCCTCAAGAACAAGGAGGCGCTCGTCGGCCGCGCCCAGGCGCTCTACAAGAAGCTCCAGCGCCGCTACGCCGTGTTCTTCGACGACGGCGGCAACATCGGCAAACGCTACCGCCGCCAGGACGAGATCGGCACCCCGTGGTGCGTCACCATCGACTTCGACACCATCGAAAAACCCGGTGACACCTTCACGCTCCGCGAACGCGATTCGATGGCCCAGCGCCGCATCACCGAAGCGGAGCTCTTTGCGCTTCTGGAAGAACACGTTTACTGATTCGTCGGAACCGCGGGCCCTCCCGTCCGCGGTTCCTTTTCGATTTTGCGCCGGACGATGGCGTCCGCGTCTCCACCTCCCATGTCCGCCAAACCTCGCCAGCCGGTCGTCCGCAGCGTCAAGACGCCGGAATCGCTCGCGGCCCTCCGTGCGTGGATGGGGACCTTCGAGGACGGTATCCGGAAACGCGGTACCAGCAGCTACGAGACCGGCCGCGTCACCGCGCTCCGCGGCAACGCCGACCACTACGTCGAGGCCGACGTCCTCGACGAGGAGGAGCAGAAGCTCCTCGTCACGCTCTTCCTGACCCGCGGCAAGTGGACCTCGCGCTGCGCCTGCGACCACGCCGGCCTCTGCAAACACGTGTACGCCGCGGGCCTCGCGTGGCTCGCCGCCGCCGCCAACGAGGCCGCCCCGCCCGATCCCAAGGCCAGGGCCGATCTCGCCGTCGAGCCCGTCGCCGCGCCGCCGAAGCCCGCCCCGTTCGCCTCCGTGCCCCCGCCGGAAAAGCTCTCCTTCCGCGAAAAGTGGACGCCCCTCCTCGCGGCCAAGCTCGGCCGCAAGCTCACCGCCGCCGAGGGCAACCTGCTCGAAAACCTCGCGGCCCTCTTCGCCGAGTTCGCCCAAGCCCATGGCGTGCTCTACCCCGGCGCCCTGCTCCGTCACGGCTTCGAGCACACGCCCCCGCGCGGCGCCCCGCTCTACGCGCCCGCCTTTCCCGGCTGGTGGGACAACTCCACCGCCCCGGGCGATCCGTGGGCCCTCTGGCAGTACATCGCCTACGACTACGAGCTCGCCGGCCGCCCCCTGCCCGACGCCTTCCGGCCTCTGACCGACACCGCCGCCACCCGCGCCGCCATCGAGGACCACCTCCTCCAGCACGATCTCGCGACCTGGCAGCGCGCCCTCGCCGCCACCGACGAGGCCCCGGCCGCGCTGCGCACGCATCCCGCCACGGTCGAACTCGCCGGCCTCCGCGCCCGCGTCCGCCCCGAGGGCGGCCTGCTCATCGAGGTGCGCCCCGGCCCCGGCAAATCCTGGCGCTCCCCGCCGCAGAAGTGGTTCGTCGCCCTCTCCACCGCGCGCCCCGTCGATTTCGAGCACCTCACGCCGCCCGAGGCCGCGCTCGCCCTCGCCCTCGCCGCCGAATCCCGCGCCGGGCTCCAGCCTCCGTCGCTCCGCCAGCCGCTTTCCCCCGAGGCCACCGCCAACCTCTTCCGCACCCGCGCCGCCCGCGAGGCCATCGTGCTGCCCGACGGCAGCCCGTTCGCCATCGAGCCCGCCGCCCTCGTCCTCGAGGCCACCGTCTCGCCCACCGCCCCCGAGCGCCTCGACCTCCGCCTCGTCACCCCCGACGGCCGCAGCGCCGCCCGCGCCTCGCTCGTCACGCTGCGCCCCACCCCCATCTACTATTTCGAACAGCGCGTCTGGCCCGGCCCGCCGCCCACGCCCGCGACCCCCCTGCCGACCGCCGCCCTCGGCGACACCCGCCTGATGTCGCGCCTCCGCGCCGTCGGCCTCCGCCTCCCCGCCGCCCTCGAGAGCAACGTCCGCCACGTCGTGCTCCGCCCGCTCCTGAAGTGCTGGCTCAGCCCCGCGCCCGACGATCCCGAGGCGATGCACTTCCACGCGCAGCTCCTCGCCCGCGCCGACGACCTCCCCTGCGAGCAGCACTGGATCAAGACCGGCTGGCAGTGGACCCCGCGCGGCGCCCCGCCCCTCCGCCGCCCCGGCGAGCCCCTGCTCGAGTTCGACCTCACCGCCGCCCAGGCCGCCTCCGCCCGCCTCGCCGATTTCTTTCTCAACTGGCATGAGTGGGACGGCGACTGGGCCCGCGCCGTCGGCAAGACGTTTCCCGAGGAGTTCATCGCCTGGCACGCCACGCTCCCGCCCGGCCTCGCCGTCGATGCCTCGCCCGGCCTCGCCAACCTCCTCGGCCCGCCCCTGCGCGCCCACGTCGAATTCTCCGCCGCCGCCGCCGAGACCGCCGGCCGCGACTGGTTCAACCTCACCGTCAAGCTCCGCGTCGAGGACACCAAGCTCACCGCCGAGGAGATCGCCCTCCTCATGCGCGCCCGCGGCAAATGGGTCAGCCTCCCCAAGCACGGCTGGCGCCGCCTCGAGGTCGTCACCGACGACACCGACGCCTCCTCCGTCGCCGCGCTCAACCGCCTCGGGCTCGACCCCGCCGACGTCCTCGCCGACGGCCGCCCCGCCACGCACCGCATCCACGCGCTCCAGCTCGCCGCCGAGGCCGATGTCCTCGAGACCCGCGACGCCGCCCTTGCCGCCGCGCTCCGCGAGCGGGTGGCCACCCTCGCCGCGCTCCCGCCGCCCCCGCTCCCCGCCGGCCTGCGCGCCACCCTCCGCCCGTATCAACAGGAGGGATACCACTTCCTCGCCCACCTCTCCGCCCTCGGCCTCGGCGGCATCCTCGCCGACGACATGGGCCTCGGCAAAACCGTCCAGACCCTCGCCTGGCTCCTCTACCTCGCCGACGGTACGGCCGCCAGCATCGCCGCCTCCGTCGGCACCGCCACGCACCCGGCCACCGCCGCCCCCAAACCCTTCCGCGCCCTCGTTGTCTGCCCGAAGAGCGTCACGCACGGCTGGCTCGTCGAGAGCGCCCGCTTCACCCCCGCGCTCAACGCCACCGCCTACAACCCGTCCCTCGCCAACCCCGACACGCAACTCGTCGCGGGCGCGGCGCAGGTCCTCGTCGCCAACTACTCCCAGCTCCGCATCAACGCCGAGTGGTTCCGCACCCAGTCCTGGGACGCCGTGATCCTCGACGAGGGCCAGTTCATCAAGAACCCCGGCAGCCAGGTCGCGTCCGTCGCGCGCTCCCTCCCCAGCCGCCACCGCCTCGTGCTCACCGGCACGCCGATCGAGAACCGCCTCACCGATCTCTGGAGCCTCTTCGCCTTCGCGCAGCCCGGTCTTCTCGGCACCCAGACCGCCTTCCGCCGCCAGCACGACCAGGCCGACGCCGCGGCCCTGACGCGCCTCCACCGCCGCGTCCGCCACTTCCTCCTCCGCCGTACCAAGGCCGAGGCCGCGCCCGACCTCCCCTCCCGCACCGAGGACGAGATCATCGTCGAACTCGAGGGCGAGCAGCGCAGCCTGTACGACGCCGAACTCAAGCGCGCCCGCGCCCAGCTCCTCGGCGTGGACACCAACACCGCGCTCGCCGCCGTCCGCTTCAACGTCCTCGCGAGCCTCCTCCGCCTCCGCCAGATCTGCTGCCACCCCGCGCTCGTCGACCCCGCGCACCGCGACCTCCCCAGCGCCAAGCTCGACGCCCTCCTCGAACGCCTCGAGGAGCTCCGCGACGAAGGCCACCAGGTCCTCGTGTTCAGCCAGTTCGTCGGCATGCTGGAGCTCATCCGCGACCGCCTCACCGCGGCCGGCATCGACTTCCTGATGCTCACCGGCGCCACGGAAAACCGCGCCGAGCTCGTGGACGAATTCCAGAGCGACAAGCGCAAGACCGTCTTCCTCCTCTCGCTGAAGGCCGCCGGCTTCGGCCTCAACCTCACCGCCGCCAGCTACGCGATCCTCTACGACCCGTGGTGGAACCCCGCCGCCGAGGCGCAGGCCATCGACCGCACCCACCGCATCGGCCAGACCCAACCGGTCGTCGCCTACCGCATCCTCGCCGAAAACACGGTGGAGGAAAAAATCCGCGCGCTGCAAAAGGACAAAGCCGCCCTCGCCGCCGCCGTGGTCCAGGAAGAATCCCTCGCCGCCATCCTCGACCTCGACAGCCTCCGCCAGATCCTGGAGTAAATCCTGATGTAGGGCCTCTGACTTGCAGACGCCTCGCCCGAACACCCGCGGCCCACCCGCTACCCCGGCCAAAGGTAGGCCGCGTGCGCTCTATCGCATTTTCAAAGAACCTTCACCGGCCAATGGCCGCCGTCGGCCGCCAACTCGCTGGCGTTCCCTGGAGGTCGGACCAACCCGAGGTTGGAGCGGGTACGACTGCCTTGATCTGCCTTGATCTGCCTTGAAATCCCTTGATTTGCCTTGAAATGCCTTGATTTCCCTTGAATCGGCTTGATGCCCCCGGCTGCACCGAACCGTCGCGGCGAGCGCCAGCGAGCCGTGCAGCGCCCTCGCCCAACGCCTCACCCTTCCGAGTCGCGGACACGCACCGCCCCACCCGGAACGCAGCCGCGTCCCGCGCCGGTGTTAGGCTAGGGAGGTGCCAGCTATTCATCGCGGCGCGCGCCCGCGTTGCGCGACGAAGGAGCCAGCCCTCCGGGGCGCAATCGGCCAGGATTTCGCGAAGGAGGGTCATCGGCGGTGCTGGTTTGAAGTTAACCCTGACGATGAGGCCGCATCGCCTTAAAATCAACTCAAAAGTTGATAAAAAGCACAAAAAAGACGCCAGCATTCTGACCACCAGGCTCCAGCCAGCTTCAGCTCACCCGCAGGGGATCGCTCCGACGTCCCCTCGACTCACCCCGCCCCGCCCTCTTCACGCCACTTCGCCAGCGCTGCCCGCACTCTTGCAGCATACGGGGATTCAATGGCCTCAAAAATCGTCAGCGCCGCCGTCGCACGCGTGATCGCCTCGGCTCGATTCCCGAGCGAGTCGTACGCGAGCGCCGAATTCCACAGCGCGTTGCCTTCCCCACGGCGGTCGCCGATCTCCCGGGTGATCACTAACTGCTGCTCGTAATACTCGATGGCCTTCCTCGCGTCCCCTAACGCATCATGCGCATTCCCGAGGTTGCCCAAGTCCTGGCCTTCCCCGTGCCGGTCGCCGATCTCCCGGCTCACCACCAACGCCTGCTCGTGATACTCGATGGCCTTCCTCGCGTCCCCTAAATCCGCGTGCGCATTCCCGAGGTTGCCCAGCGCGTTGCCTTCCCCGCGCCGGTCGCCGATCTCCCGGGCGATCACCATCCGCTGCTCGTAATACCCGATGGCCTTCCTCGCGTCCCCTAAAGCCGCGTGCGCATTCCCGAGGTTGCCCAGCGCGTTGCCTTCCCCGCGCCGGTCCTGACAAAGGCGGGCGGCACGGAGCTGGCTCTCCAGCCAGGCAATGCACTGGTGCGGATGGAACCGCAGGTTGCTGGTATAGACCACGGCCCCTACGAGGGCGATGAGCCGTTTGGCGGCGCCTTCGTCAGTTCGCCCGACGAGCCAACCGTAGGCCGCCTCAATCTGCGCCCGCTCGCGGTCAAACAGAGCGAGGCCACTCACGACCTCACCTTTCAGATAGAGAGCATCGGCTTGCCGTCCCACCACTGTGTAGTGTTCGGCATGCGTCAGGCGCAGCGCCTCGAGGGCCTCGGGCTCAAGGCGCCCGCGGGCGTAGTCGGCGGCGAGGTCGTGGAGCTTGAAGCGGTCCGTGCCTTCGCACTCCAGCAAGCTCCGGCGCACGAAGTGGCCGAGCATCGTCACATTGGCCCCAACGATGGCCTCCGCGGCCCGCGCATCGAAACTCGCCGTGAAGACACCGAGCCGCCGCCACGAAGTTCGCTCCGCCTCGGGAAGCTGATCTTCACTGAGGCGCAGGCTTTCGGTGATTGTGGTGAGTGCCGCACCTTCGGCATCGGCGTCCAGGGTCCCGAGCGGGCTGGCTCGGAATCTTTGCAGAAAGCCTTTCACGTCCGGCCCGGCGGGGCGCTCGGCCGCCTCCAGCCCGAGATGCGCTCCGGCGAGCCGCAAGGCGAGCGGGAGTCCCGCACAGAGTTTGACCAACTCGGCCGCCTCGGCGTCGGAGAGTGCGGGGTGATATTCGCGCAGCAGCGCGATCGCTTCGGGATCAGGGAGTCGATCCACTGCATAGGGGGCGCGGTTCCCGAGCATGATGCTCCGGCGCGAAGTAACGATGAGCCCGCACCCCGCCGGCGGGATGAGCGGGATGGCCTGCGCCGCATCCAGAGCGTTGTCGAGGAAGAGGAGGACGCGTTTGCCGTGGAGAAGATCGCGATACATCGACTTCAGCGCGGCCTCGCCCTCAGGGGGCTTGTCCGTCGGATGAAACGCCTGGATGACCTGGGCGATCAGATCGGCCCCGCTCGGCGGATTGGGCTGGGTGCCACGGCCATCGAGGAAGAGCTGGGCATCCGGAAACCGCGCGGCCCACTCGTGCGCGAGCACGAGCCCCAGCGCCGTCTTACCGATGCCGCCCATCCCGCGCAACCCCGTCAGCACCGCCCCGCCCTCCGGATTCAGCTTCCGGAGCTTCTCCAGATCGGCCTCGCGGCCGACAAAGCCGTGGTCGAGCGGATTGGGCGGGAGTTGGTGGAGCGGAGAGGGCGAAGCCGCCTGTGGCGCAGTTTGGTGGATGTTGATGACCTGCGCGGCATACAAGTCGCGCCCGGTTTGCGCTTGCTCGACACTCACCGCCCCCGAACCCCCGGCGGATTCGGAGGCTAGACTTTTGGGGGCGAGGCCCCCGGCGTATGCGTGGCCTTGATCCCGCCCTTCGCCTTTGTCTTTTCCAACTCCACGCCCCCTTCGCTTGAACTGTGGGCGGTCAGATCGCCCCCGGCCTCGGCCTCCTTGATCTTTACCCCCGACGCGACCGTCTTGGCTGGCGGCGGGTTCTCCCCCTTGGCCTTCGCACTGCCGAACAGGGTCTTGAGGCTGAACTCGCCCTTCCCCCGGAAGATGTAGAAAAAGCCTAGCACGAGCACCACGAGCATGCCACCGCCGATAAGAGCCGTTTGATTGTCCATAGAGGAGGGGAAACTAACCGCTGGGAGTAGAGAAACCATCCGGCGGCGAAACGATACCAATAAAGCGAAGCGACCGGACTAACCGTTCGACACAGGACCTATATCATGTTGCGGAGGGATTCAGCCCCGAAGCAAGCGCACGATTCGCACCGTCGGTTATGCCATATCCACCGCGTCCATCAGATCGCCCGTGTAATTCGCCACGAGCCCTTGAAATGACGGCTTAATCAGCCGTATCGCTCGGTACAGGCGCTCCCGCGCGGGGCAACCGGTCGGTTCCGCGTTCCTTCGTTCGTCGTTAGCCTAACACCACCCATTTCGTCCCGGGCTTGCGCCTGCGCCGGTCCCGTCTCTTTTGCCTGCCCGTTCGTTTCCGTCCACCGCATGTCCGCGCCCGCTCCCTCGTCTCCCTCCGCCCTCCCTGCCGTCAGTCCGCCGGAAAAGTTCTCCGTCTGGCGCGTCGTGCTCCAGTCGTTTCGCGGGGAACAGCATGACTATACCACCGCGCCGATGAACCGCGCGGTGCTGCTCCTCGCGGTGCCCATGGTGCTGGAGATGATGATGGAGTCGCTCTTCGCGGTGTCGGATGTGTTCTGGGTGTCGCGGCTGGGGAAAGAGGCGGTCGCCGTCGTCGGGCTCACCGAGTCGGTGATGACCCTCATCTATGCCGTCGCCATCGGGCTCTCCATCGCGGCCACCGCGGTCGTCGCGCGCCGGATTGGCGAAAAGGATCCCGTGCGCGCCTCGCTCGCCGCCGGGCAGATCGTGCTGCTCGGCGTGGGTTTCGCCGCGACGCTCGGGCTCGTCTTCGGATTTTTCGCGCCGGAAATTTTGCGCGCGATGGGCGCCGCTGAGGCGACGGTCAGACTCGGGACCAATTTCACGCGCGTGATGCTCGGCGGCAACATCACGGTCTTCCTGATTTTCCTCATAAACGCCGTCTTCCGCGGTGCGGGCGATGCCGTGCTCGCGATGCGCACGCTCTGGCTGGCCAACGGCCTCAACATCGTCCTCGGGCCGTGTTTCATCTTCGGCTGGGGTCCGTTTCCGGAGCTGGGCGTCACCGGGGCGGCCGTCGCGACCAACCTCGGGCGCGGGATCGGCGTGCTCTATCAGCTCTGGCATCTCGCCGGTCACCACAGCCGCATCCGCGTCGTCGCGCACGACCTGCGGCCCGATTTCCCCGTCATGGCCACCATCCTCCGCCCGGCGTGGAACGGCATTTTCCAGTTCGCGATCACCATGACGAGCTGGCTGGGCCTGTTTAAGATCCTCGCGTCGTTCGGCAGCACCGCGCTCGCGGGCTACACCATCGCGATCCGCATCGTGACGTTTGCGATGATGCCCGCCTGGGGCCTCTCCAACGCCGGGGCGACGCTCGTCGGCCAGAACCTCGGCGCCGGCCAGCCCGACCGCGCCGAGGCCGCCGTGAAGCTCGCCGCGCGGTTCAATGTGATGTTCCTCGGCGTCGTCGGCCTCCTCTTCATCGTCCTCGCGCATCCCCTCGTGAGCCTCTTCACCACGGACCCCGAGGTGCTGGCCCTGGGCTCGCGCGCCCTCTGGGTGGTGAGCCTCGGCTTTCCGTTCTACGCCGCTGGCATGTGCCTGGAAGGCGCCTTCAACGGCGCGGGCGACACGTGGACGCCCACGCGCCTGAATTTTTTCTGCTTCTGGCTCGGCCAGATCCCGCTCGCCTGGGCGCTCGCGCACCCGCTCGGCCTCGGCCCCCTGGGCGTGTTCATCGCCGTGCCCCTCTCCTACTCGATCTTCGCGGTGCTCGCCGCCGTGTTCTTCAAACGCGGCAAGTGGAAGCTGAAAAAAATCTGAAGCCCCGTCTCCCGGACGCAACCCAAGGAGGACAAGGCAGGAGTCACCGAGCCCACGGAGCCAGCCACCGAGGGCACCGAGCCATCCGGAGGTTTGGCTCCGTGACCTCCGTGTCAGAGCTCCGTGCTCTCCGTGACAGAAATTTGGACGAGGCCCGCCTTCCCTTTCCCCTTTCCGCCCGGGGCGAACCTCGCCACGTTTCCCGCACCATGACCCGCTACGAGGCCTTCATCGAAAAATCCTGGCGCACCTCGGGCCTGACCCAGCTCATCGTCGCCCGCATCCGGGACGACGGCCGCACCGACATCGGGTTCTTCCTCGTCGATCTCTGGTGTCTCGGCGTGAAGGACGCGTTTCTCTACGACGACAGCAGCGAGGCCGAGCTCCGCGAGCTGCTCACGGAGCGTCTGCCCGAGGAGTTTCGCGAACGCTTCCATCCCGCGTGCGCCAAGAAGATGATCGACGGTGCCCTCGCCTACGCCGAGGCCCTCGGTTTTGCGCCGCACCGCGACTACCGAAAGGCCCGCCGCGCCCTCTCCGGTCTCGACGCCACGGCGTGTCCCGAGACCTTCACGTTCGGCCGCGACGGCCGGCCCTGCTACGTGGAGGGCCCGCACGACACGGACGAACGCACGGAGCGCATCCTCGCCATCCTGGAAGCTCGCTGCGGGAGCGACGGTTTCGACTGCGAGTTTTTCGAGGATGAGGACGACGCCCTCGACGACGCCCGCGGTGCGCTGCGCATGTTCTTCGACGACCAGGCCGAAGACAGTCCCGACTTCTACGAGTTCGCCGGCCTGGTCGCGGCCCTGCACGTCTGTCCGACCCTGGTGCCGCCCACGCAATTGGTCGCCCGACTCTGGGGGCCGGCCGGCATGGTCTGGAAGGATGAGGACGAAGCGAAAGACTTCATGGACGATCTCGGTGTCTATTGGAACTTCATCGCCAATTTCACCGCCACGTGTGCCGACGAAACGAAAAACCCTGACGGGACCGCGCCCATCGACATTTTCCCGGATGATTTTGCCGAACTCGTCGAGCCGGACAAAACGGACTACCTTGCCTCCGCCTACAACACGTGGACGCAGGGTTTCCTCCGTGCCTCTCAGGAGTGGCCGGACGCGTGGGGCGACGCCCTGTCCCGACCCGACCTCGTGCCGTCCTGGAACGTGATCCGCGCCTGGGCCGACCCTGACAAACCGGAACACCAAAGCTACTTCGCGAATATCGCACCGGGCGAAATCTCCACCCAGCCCAAGCTTTCGCTGCCGCAGGCGGTCCTGACGCTGCTCCGGGCGCTGCGTCCGCCGCCGCTTCCTACGGTGCCCGGAGCGTAAGGTGCCCGATCGTCCGCCATGCCCGCCCGCCGTCCGCACCTCCTCCTCCTCAACGCCTCCCTCGCGGGCGACGCGGGCAACACCGCCGTCCTCCTCGCCCGCGCCCGCCGCCTCCTCGCGCGCCGCGCCACCGTCGAGAGCATCACGCTCGCGACCGTGCCCGCTTCCGACTCACCGTTCTCGGCTCTGCGTTCTCAGCTCCAGGCTGCCGACGGCTTTCTCGTCGCCACCGGCACACACTGGGATTCGTGGAGCAGCGTCCTCCAGAAATTTCTCGAAGACGCCACCCCCGCAGAGGGCACCGCGCTTTGGCTAGGCAAACCCGCGGCCGTCGTCGTCTCCGAGCACAGTGTCGGCGGCAAAGGCGTGCTTTCGCGCCTGCAGGGCGTCCTCGTCACGCTCGGTTGCACGCTCCCGCCGATGAGCGGCCTCGTGCTCTCCCGGGCCGCCATGATCGCGGCGAGCCACGACCCCGCCGCCGCGCGCGATTTCTGGTGCGAGGCCGACCTCCGCGTCGTGTGCTCCAACCTCGCCGAAGCCGCCCGCGTCACCCTCCCCGGCGCGAAGCCCGCGCTGCCCCGCTGGCGCACGTGGCCGGTGGACCGCCGGGATTTTTCGGCGCGGTGGATCGGTGAGTAGGGCGGACTTCAGTCCTCCTTCGGCCCCGGCACTCAGCGCGTAGAAAAGGCGGGCTGAAGCCCGCCCTACTTTCGAGCCCGAGGCTTCGATGCCCACCGAATCAGGGCGCCGAGAAGAAAACCCACCGCGATGCCGGTGGCAGTGAAAGCCGCGATCGCGCTCCACTCCATGATACCGCTGCTCAAAGCGGAGGGAATGGCGGTCACTCCACAGCCGGCGCCTCCGCCCAGCCCTGTAGCCAGACCGACCGCCCACCACGACTGCGGATTCAGCCCCCGTGCAAACGCGCACTCCATCACCGCGGCAAAGAGAATGCTCGGGATGCCCATCATGACATACGCCGCGAAAAGCCAGTACGCGAATCCGTAGGCAGCTCGCGCGACGTCAACGTGCATCGAACCGCCGCGTGCCATGGTCTGCGCCGCCTCCCACACCATCGCTGGCACCAACATCACCACGACCCCCAGCGCCGGCGGCCCCAGCACCTCCAGCGCGATGCGTTTTCCCCTCGTCAGTCCGACACGAGGGATAACCCAAACTTGTTCCGACTTCAGCGGTACTCCGGCATGGTGTTCAGCGTGCATAGGGTAAAATCCGAAACTCCCCTCATGCCATCACCGCCGCCCATCCGTAGACGAAGGGCAGCGTGCAAAAGACGACGTTGGGGCGCTGTAGCCGAGGCGCCACCAGCGGTTGACGAGGTAGGGCCGGACGAGGAACAGCGCCGCGATCCAGCGCACGATCCAGAACGCGGTCAGAAACACGCAGATTGCCCGCGCCAGCGTCCCGCCCGCCGCCAGCTCCGGCGCGTAGAACCAGGTGACGAGGGCGGGCGGCGGCATGACGGCGGGAGCGTTCACGGGTGGCGGCAGTTATGGCAGCGGGCGGAGGCGTGGGCCGGGGGGAGTTCGTTCCTCAGCCCGTCACGCGCGGTGGCAGCACGGGCGGATAGATCGCGGGCGTGGGCGCCGGAACCGGGGCGGCGGCGACTTCGGGACGCGCGCCCTTGCGCCGCATTTTGTCGAAGTTGAACATATTGAAGAAGTGCATGAGCCCGAGCACCAGCAGCACCACCCCCAGCTTGGTGCTGAGGAACTCGATCATCGTCTGCAGATCGACGGGCTTTTCCCCGTAACGCAGCGCGAACGCGATGAAGCCGATGTTGATCAGGTAAAACCCGACCACGAGCAGGTGGTTCACCGCGTCGCCCATGGCCTCGTTGCCGCGGAACGCGGCGACCACGAAGATGCGCCCGTTGCGATGCAGGGTGCGTGCGACCCAGATCGTCATCGCCAGCGCGATCGGGAGATAGAGGAGGTAGCCGAGGACCGTGTAGTTCATGATATTTCCTTTTGTTTTTGTAATTTCTGTTAACACAGAAAGTTTGATTCAAAAAAAGTCACCCGACCAGACGGAAGACTTTGTCGCCGAGTTCGAAGAGGCGTTTGGCTCCGGCGGGCGAGAGACCCTGGGCGCGCTCGGCCCAGCTGGCGCTGAGTTCGAGGAACTCAATGAGTTCGCCGATGCGCTGCGCGGTGTAGTCGCTCTCGGTCTTGCTGCCCCTGGCCTCGGCGGCGCACTCGCGCAGGGCGGCCACGGTGGGGTCCAGCTCCCGTTTCTTACGCTCCCGCATGATGATGAGAAACATCTCCCACACGTCCTTCAGGGTCTCGAAATGCTCCCGGCGGTCGCCGAAGACGTGCACGGTGCGCACGAGGCCCCAGCCCTGGAGCTCCTTGATGCTGGTGCTGACGTTCGAGCGGGCGACGTTGAGGGTCTCGACGATCTCCTCGGCCGGGATGGGCTTCGGCGAGAGCATGAGGAGCGCATGGACCTGCGCAACCGAGCGGTTGATCCCACAGCGCGAGCCCATCTCCCCCCAGTGGAGGACGAAGCGTTCCATGACGGGCGTGAGTTTCATGCGATTTCTGTAATTACAGAAATATTGCGCACGTCAAGCGTTTTTTGGCGATGGCTTCAGGTAGCTCGGTCAACCTGACCGAGCTGGGTCGGCCCACGAGGACGTACCGAACAGCCCGGTCAGGCTGACCGGGCTACGTTGCTCACCCCAGCGGATAGAAGAACTGCTCGCGTACGATCTTGCCGTCGCGCACCTCGTAGAGGCAGATCTCCTCCATCGTGAACCGCGCCCCGCCGTCGCGCGGCGTCAGGTCCAGGCTCATCGCGAGGGAGAAATACGGCCCGGCGACGACGGCGTCGCTCACGCTGCCGCCATGAATTTCCATCGATGCGACGAAGTGTTTCCCCTTCGCGATGATGGCGTCGCGGCCGGTGACGTTGGGGCTGGTCGCGCCCACGGGCTCGATATTCACGGCGTCGGGCGCGTGGAGTTCGAGTTGGGCGGTTTCATAGGCTCCCTGGCGGCAAAGCTCGACCAGGCGGCGGGCAACTTCGGTGGGGCTCATACGCCGCGAACCATGGCACACCCGGCGGACGGTGCAACCGGCGCCCGTGACGTTTGCGCAACGCCCACGGCCGGCCCCGCGCACCCACATTTGTCTCGTGTTACGATAACTTTCGCGGCCGGGCCCCGTCCGGGTTTGCGGTTCGGCCGTCGCTGGCTTCATTTTTCCCTCCCAATTGCCATGATCCCTTCCCTGCCCGCCCTCCCCTCCTTCGTCCTTCGTGTGTTGCTGGCCCTCGGCTCGGGGCTGCTCATTGCCGGTCTGCTGTGAAACGGTTCGCCTACGCCCGCGATCCCCTCTGCCTGCTGGCCTGCGCGGGCTACGCGCTGAATCGGTGGGCGCTGCGGCCGGTCGGCTGGGCCGCGGGGCCGTTTATGCGCGGGCATTTCAACGACCTGCTCCTCATCCCCGCGGCGCTGCCGCTGCTGCTGTGGCTCCAACGCCGGCTTGGGTTGCGGGCGGCCGACGGCCCGCCCTCGTGGCGCGAGATCGCCCTCCATCTCGTCGTCTGGTCGGTCGCGGCCGAGGCCATCGCTCCGCAGCTGTGGCACCACGCCACGGGCGACTGGCTCGATGTCGCGGCGTACGCGACGGGTGCCGTCGTCGCCGGCTGCTGGTGGCACGCGTCCACCCCGACATGAGTTTCGACCGCCTCGCCCCGCACTACACGTGGATGGAACGGGCGCTGGCCGGCCCGCGGCTCCAGCGCTGCCGCACGACGTGGCTGGAAGAGCTCGCCGGCTGCCGGCGCCTGCTCATCGCCGGTGTCGGCCATGGACATTTTCTCGCCGCCTGCGCGCGGCGGTTTCCGACGGCCGAGATCACGAGTGTCGACGCCAGTGCCCCGATGCTCGCGGCCGCCCGGGTCCGGGCGCGGCGTTCCGCGCCCAATTTTTCCCGCCTCGAATTCATCCACGCCAGCCTGCCCGCGTGGCAACCGCCCGCCGCGCAGTTCGACGCCATCGCCACCCACTTCTTCCTCGATTGCTTTGCGCCGGAGGAACTCGCGCGCGTCGTCCTGACGCTCGCCCGCGCGGCCCGGCCGTCGGCGAAGTGGCTGCTGTCGGATTTCGCCGTGCCGGAGGAGCGGGGCTGGGCGCGGCAGCGGGCGCGGGCGATCCATGCGACGATGTATGCGTTTTTCCGTCCGATTGCGGGGGTGCAGGCCCGGCGTGTGACGCCGCCCGACGAGCTCCTGCGCGGCCAGGGGTTCGCCCTCGCCCGTCGGCAGACCTCGGAATGGGGCCTGCTGCACGCCGACCTCTGGACGCGCGGCTGAGCCCACCGGTCTGGGTCAGTCGTGCCCGCGCTCCAGCCGCGCGCGCAGCTCCGCGATCAGCGCGTCGCATGCGTGCGCCATGGCGGTGAGTTCGCGCCGCACCCCGTCGACCCACGCGGGCTCGCCGAGGGCCTGCTGGGTGCACATCTCGACGGCCCGGAGCGCATCGTCCAGAAATTCGCGCGCGCGCTTCAGGCGCACGATGGTCGCGGCGCAAAACTCCACGGGCGGCGGCCAGTCCTCGCCGTCGAGCGCCCCGGCGAATTTCGCCCCCGCCTTCATGGTCGAGCCGCCCAGCTCGATGAGCGGATGCTCCTCGGTGGCGTCGTCCGGCACCCAGCCGCGGGCCTGGGGCTCCTGCATCAGCCGTACCGACAGGTCGAAGGCCTGCTCGGCGAGCGGATGTTTGCGGTCCAGCTCGGCGTCGGCTTCGGGGTCAGGATGCTTCATCGCCTCCTCGGCGGCGCGGTTGGCCTCCTCCAGCCACTCGTCGCGCTCGGCCTCCTGTTCGGGGGTCAACGGCGCTTCGCCGCGTTCGCGTCGGCGGCGCTCAAGTTCCTCATCGAGGATTTTTTCGTAGTCGGCGTTCGGCCCCTCGCGCTCGATCCGGGCGTTGATGCGGTCGGCGAGCAGGTCGCTTTCCTCCTGCATCTTCTCCGCCTCCGCCTCGCTCTGCGGGGCGCGGTCGTTCCAGGCTGGGCCCTCCGCCACCGCCGGGCCGTCCGCACCGCCGAGCCGTTGCATGAAGCCGTCCATCGCCGCGGCATTGGCGCGCCGCTGGGTCTCCTCCTCCGCGGGCGTCATGTCCCACGCGATGTCGGGCGACACGGTGAGCGTGTAGCCCGCCGACTCGATGACGACGCGCCCGTTGGCCTCGCTGACCCATTCGAGGTACAGGCTGTTGCCCCAATGCCACGGAAACGGCTGCTTCGTTTTGTAACGCTCCATCAGCTCCTCCATCGAGATCTCCGGCACCTTCACCTTGCGCGACGCCGTGCAGTCGCCGATCGTGCCGTGCTGCCGGCGGGCGAAGCGCTTCAGCTCCTCGGCGCCCAGCGGTTTCGGCAACGAAACCGGGTTGACGAACTCCAGGCGGCGCCCCGCGAGGTCGCGCCACGCGTTGCCGGCGAGGTCGAGTTCCACCGGCTCCGTGAGCCCGGCAAACCAGATGCGGCCCGTCACGCGGTCGCGCACGCGATTGTCGATTTCGCCGCGGATCACGCTTTCGTCGATGCGCCAGGCCATGCCCCGCAAGGATGGCCGCCGGGCGGCCGGTGGCGAGAGTGGAAACGCCCGCGTCAGCCGCACCGTCCGCCCTTGGTCTCGAGCTCGGCCTCGCACTCTGGCGTGCCGCGCCCGAGGTCGCGGCAGATCTGGGGGCGGCGCTCGTAGATCGTGCAGAAAAACTCCTTCGCGCCGTCCGCCGTCTGCCGCACGTCCAGCGCCGCGCAATGCCCACCCTGCATGCGCATGAACGCCCGGTGCCCGATGAAGTGCGCGAGGCGGTCCGCCGCGTCGCCCAGTTGCGACCAGTCGTCGCCCCGCACCCAGACGTACTCGTCCGAGTCGGAGAAACAACACACGCCGCAACTGCGGCAGTCGGCGGGGATGTTCATCAGGCCTCCGGCAACACGGTGGGTGAGGGAAACGGCGGATCGTAGGGCACGGTGCGTCGCAGAGGGCGACGGATTCCGACTACACAAGCGTCGCCCCGCGCGGCAAGTGCGAACGCGTCGCCGACGGTGCCTGGAGCCCGGGCCGGACGGCGCAAGACCACAGGCGACGGCCTTACCGGACGTGGCCCTCGATGAGCTTCCAATCCAGTTGGGCGGCGCGCAGCGCGAGGTTCATGTCCAAAATGAAGGCGGCCATCGAGCCGATCAGGCCGAGGATCGCCACGCAGAAGATCACCACGAGCAGCCCCACGATCTGCAGTTGCCAGAACGCCGCGACAAACAGGCCCAGGATCAGCACGCCCACGCACAGCACGGTGATCGCCGCCAGCGTGATCGACAGCCGCAGGATGCGCGCGCGGCGGTGGAGGATTTCCACCTGCGCCTGCAGGTTGCCGACCACGGTGGGTGACTGGCTGCCCTTCAGCACCTCGTGGATGAGCGCGCGAGAGCGGTCGAGCATGCGCCCGAAGCGGTTCGTCAGCGTGAGCAGCAGCAGGCCGACCCCGGAGATGAGGATGACGGGGCCGATCGCGAGCTGGAGGATCGGCACCAGTTGGGTGAGAGTGAGCTCTTTCATGTTCCGGAAAGGGAAGACGACCGCGCCGCCCTGCGCCACACCCAAGTGACCGGGTGCACGATCGTGACCTGACACGCGGCTTGCCGCGCGCCGTGCAACAGTTACCACTCGCCCTGACGCATGGACGCCCACGCCCGAGCCCGCCAACTCATCGACGCCGCGCACGCCGCGGATCCCCACCGCGCCGCCGACGGCCGCCCCGCCGAACTCGTGTACGGCGAACGCGTCGAGGCCTGGGTGGTGCGCCTGGTGCCCGACGCGTCCCCCGCCCTCCGCCTCGCCGCGCGCGCCCAGCACCTCGAGCGCTGGCTCAGCCCGCGCGCGACGTTTCCCGAGGGCAAGGCCGGCTACCTCAGCTGGCGCCGCTCACTTTATACCCAGCAGGCCGAGCGGGCCCGCGCCCTGCTGCTCGAGGCCGGCGTGTCCGCCACCGAGGCGGCCGACGTCGCCACCTGGGTCTCGAAGACCGGCCTCAAGACCAATGCCGGCACCCAGGCCCTCGAGGACGCGGCGTGCCTCGTCTTCCTGGAAAACGAGATCGGCGCCTTCGCCGCGCAACACGCCGACTACCCCCGCGAGAAGTTCATCGAGATCCTCCGCAAGACGTGGCGCAAGATGAGTCCGTCCGCGCAGGCCAACGCCCTTGCGCTCGAGCTGCCGCCCGCCATCGCCGCGCTCGTGCGCGACGCGCTCACCACCGCGTAACGCCATCCCTCCCCTCTCCGTCTCCGTCTACGTCATGGTCAAAAAAATCCTCCTCGGGCTCGGGCTCGTCCTCCTGGTCATCCAGTTCGTCCGCCCCGCCAAGAACCTCTCCTCCACCCCGCCGGGCAAGGAGGATTTCATCGTGGCCCTCGCCCCGCCCCCGGAGATCAAACAAATGCTGCAGGTCGGGTGCTACGACTGCCACTCTGACAACACCCGCTACCCGTGGTACGCCGAGATCCAGCCCAGCGGCTGGTGGCTGAAACAGCATATCGACGACGGCAAGCGCGAGTTCAACTTCTCGACGTTCGGCGAGTACAGCGCGAAGAAACAGGGCAAAAAGGTGGAGGCGATTATCGACGTGGTCACCGACCGCTCCATGCCGTTGAAGTCCTACACGTGGATCCATCGCGACGCCATTTTCACCGACGCGCAGATCAAGGCGCTCACGACGTGGCTCGAGGGCGTGCAGGAAAAACTCGGCGAGGAGAAATAGCCGCCGCGCCGCCATGCCGCGTCCCCCCACCACGTTTGCCACGGCCCGGCTCTTCGCCCGCCCGCCGCGCGCGGAGGACGCACCCGCGGTGTTCGCGGCCTACGCGAGCGATCCCGAGGTGACGCGGTACCTGAGCTGGCCGGCCTACACCCGGGTGGAGCCGCTCGCGGCGTTTTTGCGCGAGTGCGAGTCGCACCGCGAGAAGGGCAACGGCCACCTCGCCTGGCTCCTCAGCCTCAAGGGCACCGACACCCCCATCGGCTCGATCGGCCTCACGCTCGAAGGCAACGGCCGGGCGATGTTCGGCTACGTGCTCGCGAAAAAATTCTGGGGCCACGGCTTCACCGCCGAAGCGCTGACCTGGCTGGTCGACTGGGTGCTCACACGGCCCGACATCTACCGCGCGTGGGCGTTCTGTGATGCGGAAAATCCCGCCTCCGCCCGCGTGATGGAAAAGGCCGGCCTGAGCCGCGAGGGCGTGCTCCGCCGCTGGCATGTCGCCCCCAACCTCGGCCCCGAGCCGCGGGACTGCCTGGTGTACGCGAAGGTCAAGTGAGGCCCGGACCGTTCAGCTCTTCTTGACGGGGCGCCGATCGCTCACCTCCTACCACCCGCCCTCGAAAGCAGGGCTTACTTCACCTTCACCGGCCGCCCGGTCTTCAGCGATTTCAGGGCGGCCTCCGCGAGCACGATGGCCATGCGACCGTCTTCGGCCGTCACGGGCAGGGGCTTCTTGTTGAGCACCGCATCGACGAAGGCCGCCAGTTCGGCACGGTAGGCCTCGGCGTAGCGCTCGAGGAAAAAGTACATCGGCTTGTCCGCGCTCACGTTGGAGGCATCGGCGAGCTCGACGGTCGTCGGCGTGCGGTTGCCCGCGAGAAGGCGGCCCTTGGCGCCATGCACCTCGAGGCGCTGGTCGTAGCCGTAGGCGGCGCGACGGCTGTTGTTGATGTGCGCCTGACGGCCCGAGGCCGTCTTCATGAGCACCATCACGGTGTCGGTGTCGCCGGCCTTGCCGACGGCGGGGTCGACGAGGCAGCTGCCATACGCAAAGACCTCGGTCGGCTCCTCGCCCAGGAGCCAGCGCGCCATGTCGAAATCATGGATCGTCATGTCGCGAAACTGTCCGCCCGAAACCTTGATGTAGCTCAGCGGCGGCAGGCCGGGATCGCGGCTGGTGACGATCACCTGCTCGACCTTGCCGATGTCGCCTCGCGCGATGCGGGCGTGCAGCGCGGCGAAACTCGGGTCGAAACGGCGGTTGAAGGCGACGAACATCGGGACCTTCGCCTTTTTCACGGCGGCAAGACACTGCTCCACGCGGCGGAGCGAAAGGTCGATGGGCTTTTCGCAGAAGATCGCCTTGCCCGCGCGGGCGGCGGCGATGGCGAGGTCGGTGTGCGTGTCGGTCGAGGAGGCGATGATCACGGCGTCGACCTCGGGATCGGCGAGCGCGGTCGCGACGTCGGTGACCTGGGCGCCGTGTTTCGCGGCGAGGGCCGCGGCGGCCTGGGCGTTTACGTCGATGACGTAGCGCAGTTGGGTGACGCCGGTCGCGGCGAGATTGGCGGCGTGGATGGCGCCGATGCGACCGGCTCCGAATTGGGCAAAGCGTAGCATGGGGGAGACGAAGGGGTACGGGGAATTAGGGGCAGTCCGGCGAGACCGGCCGCCCTCGGTGGGTGAAATCGTTTACAGGCAGACCGCCGCAAGCCAAGCGCAGAGGTTCCCCTCCGGCGAGATTTTGCCGGTCAGCGGCGCGCGAGCACGTTGTCCATCGGCTTGCCGTCGGCGGTGGGCAGGGCGACGTCGAGCAGGCGGGCGATGGTGGGGGCGACGTCGAGATTGCGCACGCGGTCGACCTTCACGCCCTTTTTGATGCCGGCGCCCTGCGCGATGAAGATGCCGTCGAGCTCCGGGTCGCTCGCCGAGTAGCCGTGGGTGCCGCCGTAGTTGACCGAGGGTCCGTTGACGAGGCTGCCGGTGGCGGCGCCGGTGAAG
>JAPLTR010000357.1 GCA_026398065.1 Verrucomicrobiota bacterium
ACGCCGCCGACGGCAAACGCCGCTACACCTATTTTGTCGGACGCGTCTGCGAAACCCGCAAGGTGTGGAGCCTCTACCAGGACGGTTGGGCCAGCTTCGGGGTCGGCGACCAGCAGTTGCTGCCGCTCTGGCCGCACCGCGCCTACGCCGAACCCTTCCGCCACGGGAACTGGGCGACCTACGAACCCGCCGAGATCGACCTCGACGAATTTCTCGCCGAGTGGATTCCCCGCCTGCAGCACTCCGGCCTCGCACCCGCCGTCTTCCCCACCCCCGCTGGCCACGCCGTCGTCGTCACCCCCGACGACCTCGCCGCCACCCTCCGCCAGGAACTCGCCGACTCCTGCGGCGAGGAGTAGGCGTGAACCATGCCGTTGGCGTTCCGAGCCATCAAGTCCACCTATAGTCCCACCCGTCTTATCGTGGTGACACCATATAATAGTGACACGCGTCTCGCCATTCGGCACAGCGGAACGGAGCGATGGCTGCTTCCAAAACCGTCCACCGGATCGTCCTTCCCGCTCAAATCAACGCGCGTGGACTGCTGGATTTTCTGGCGCTGATTGGGCAACCGATCGAGGCTGACTTGATCGCCCTCGATTTCACGGGCTTGCAGCGGATCTACCCGGCCGGAGTAACGGCCCTCGTGGCCGTGATCAAATACTGGGAGCGCTGCGGAAAGACGATCTCGTACGAGGGCCTGACCGAATGTGCGATCACCAGCTACCTGCAACGGTTGGGCGTGCTCGCCTCCTGTGGCATCGGCCTCCCCGAACGATTCCGCAGATTCGAGCCCAAAGGCCGCTTCGTTCCGCTCCAACCCATTGGGTTAGACGTTACGGGCCTTGGCAACGCCATGGCCGCCTGTGTCGCTCCCGGTGGAGACGACTTGGACCACCCACTGAGCGGTCTCCATGATCTCGTGTGGTATGTGGTGACCGAGTTGGCCAACAACGTGCGGCAGCACAGCGGTGGCACCGGCTGCGCCTCCGCCCAGGTCACTCGCGCCGATGGCTTCGTCCGCCTCGCGCTGGCCGACAACGGCAAAGGGATTCTGAAAAGTTTCCAGGATGCCGGACTTCCCTGGAGCCAGGACCTGAACGATCAGGATGCGATTCTCAAAGCGATCAAACCGCGCATCTCCAGCAAAGGCACTCCCACCAACGAGGGTGTCGGCCTGACACTGGTTACCGAAATGGTTCGCCAGACGGAAGCATGGCTTTTGATCGTCAGCGGACACGGAGTGCTCACCTTGGAACCCAACGGCAAAGTCGAAAGCCGGCTTCTCGCCGGTAGCGGGACATATCCCGGCACCCTGGTGGGCGTCACCATCCGACAATCAGGCGTGCAAGACTTTGCGGCCCTGCTGACTGCTGCCAAAGTCGAAGCAGGGCTCTTGCATCGCCACAACCCAACCGCTAGGTTTGACGCATGAAACACGAGCTCTCCATTGTCGCGGAATTCGGTCCGCAGCTCGCGGACGGAACGTTGGCGGCGCGTTTTCGCCAGCAACAGATCGAGCCGTATCTCGGGCTTTGCGATCAGGTCGTGCTGGATTTCACCAACGTCCGCAACGCCAACAGTTCGTTCATCAACGCCCTCGTCGCGGGGACGCTGGAGCAGCATGGGCAGGCAGTGCTGGGCAAGCTGGTCTTCAAAGGCTGCAACGCCGTCATCCGCGTGCTGGTTCAGTCGGCGATCGAACTCGGCCTGGAAAAATCCAGGCGGGTCGACGTCTAGGAGTGGAAGTCAAAATCCCTTTGTGGGCGGCATAAGTTCGGGTCGGCGGTGGATTGAAATTTCTTTTCCAGTGCACCTGTCGAAGGCGGTGGCACGATCCAACAAACGATCATACGTCATGACATCGATCTCACTGTTGGTGCCGTATGCAGCCTTCTTGCCCAGCTGGGTTTTTGAAATCCCGGCCCGGCGCCCGATTACAATGTGGTATCTCCAAATCACCCAAAGATGAGGATCGTAGAAAGACATTCCGGTCGAATCCGTCGGTTCAGAGGTTGTCTTTCCCCAGACGAGGTCACGGGCCATCACAGATTTCACAAGCTCACGTAAGACTTCATCGCGATGTTTTTCGATGAAAGCTCGCCAGTCATTTATCTGCGTGATCGCGCCATTGAGCCTGCCGGCCGCTGAACCCTGACGATTGAACAGATGGACTCCGGGTGGTTCGAGTTCTACAAGATGAACCTCGATAGCCCCGGAAAATGCACTCACAGCGACGAAGTCAGCGACGTAATCCGTACCAAACTTAAATCCACTAACAACGCGATTTGGATACGCGACACCTTCTACAGCCGCGGATAGGATCAGCGGATTCTTCTTTAACCAAAGGTGGACCGGCCTTTCAGTCGTCGCCTGCGTCAATGCCTCTCGTAGTCCGAGGGCGAGATTGCCCGGAACCGGTATCTTTGGCAAAGACTTGGCCATGGCGGATAGCTTCGGTGGCCTCCTCGTGCCACGCAATATTGATTGGGCAGCGAGATGACAGGGGCAACCGGAGCCAAACGTACAGTCTCGCCGCCACTTACTTCCGCCCCACCTTCCCCTTCTCCCGCAGACTCTCCTGCGCGAACTGCCACGCGACCTTCCGCAGGTGGGCGGCGAAGGCGGCGTCCACGCCGGGGGGGACGAACTTCAGCTTCTCCGGCGACTCCTCGAAGAGCACGCCGTACCAGATCAGCGCGCCGAGGTACTCGCCGGCGGCGTTGGCGTGGTTCGCGTCCTTCGTGAGCTTCTTCGCGGCGGTCTTGGTGTCCGTCGTCCAGCGCTCGCCGACGTGGAGCGAGTGGGTCTGGTCGGGGAGCGCGGGAGCCACCGCCGTGGCACGGTCGAACGTCGTGTCGGGCTTGAAGGCCCACGCGGGGTCCGTGTTCACCTGCCAGAAGGCGTCGCCGGTCGGGATCACGCGCAAGCCCAGCTCCGCGGCGATCTCGCGGTAGGCGGCGCGCGAGCGGACGTACATCTCGCGGTTGTCGGCGGCGGTTTGCTCCGGCGCGATCTGCCCAAACTTGTCCGCGTCCACGCGGTAGGCCCAGGTCTGGTGCAGGATCACCTCGGCCTTGGGCCGGACCGACCGGAGATGCGCGACGAGCTGCTCCGCATAGGGCCGGTAGGTCGCGACGTCGCTCGAGAGCTTGGAATATTGCTGCACGGTGATCACGTCCCACTCCTCGGCACCGAGGTTGTCGTGGAGCGACTTGCTGCCGGTGTAGATCCTGCCCTTGGGGTCGTCGGGATTCGCCTGCCAAGCGGCGAGGGCGTCCCAGTGCTGCTGAAACGAGCAGCCGCCCTTCATCGCCTTGCCGAGGATGAGCTCGTGTCCGCCCTCCTTGGCCAGGTCGGGCAGATAGTGCGTCGCATTGTTGGAAAAGCTGTTGCCGACCGAGAAGAGCCGGAGCGTGCGCGCATCGGCCAGGCCGACAGCCAGCAGGAGCAGCAGGGCGATGCGGAGGAACGGGGCGAGGTGACGCATAGGTAAAAACGAGGGGCTCGCGCCGCGGAGCTGCGACGGCGGGTCCGTGGCTTTCGTACCAGCGGGACCGGCCGATGCAATGCCTTCCCGCTCCGGCCGACGCGCTCTCGGCACGGGCCGCCGGCCGGTCCCGGCGGCCGGGAGCCATGCTCCGGATTTGTTCTCGTCAGCGGGCGTGGCGGCGGGCACCGAAGGAGCGTGCTTCCGAACACGAATGCTTCCTCCCGGCGGGCCCCCAGGCGCGATCGCCCGCCCGCCCGCCTCCCGTGGGCCTTTCTACTGACCGGCCTGCTGGGCCTGGGGGCGGGCGGTTGCGCGACGGGCGACGTCGCGATGCTGGCCACGATCGCGGGCGGCGAGCAGATCCGCGTGCCGCTCGGGCGCAACGGCGCGGAGCTGACCAACGAGGCGGGCGTGCAGATCAACTCCGCCACCTTCACGCTGAACGCGGACAAGAAAATCGTCTTCGCCTTCGAATTCACCGACAGCCAGCACCGCGCGCTGCGCAGCGTCCGCGTGGCGGACGTGTCGGACGAGGTGACCCCGGCGCTGGTCGACAGCGCTTCCCCGGCACCCACGGCCACCGGCCAGTGGCGCGGCGAGTCAGCGCCGCTGGAGTTGAGCGATCCGCGCCTGGGCTGGATGGCGACGGTCTCGAACACCGTGCGGGTCTTCCGCTTCACGCTGACGTTTGTCGATGGCCAGACGCTGGTGCTGCATCAGGGCACGCTCTACCCGGCGGTATTCAAGTCGGCCGTACGCCAGTCGCTCGGGCAGAAGTATTGAGGCCGCCGTGCGCCGGGCCGGCGCGGTCCCGCAGACCAAGGCCGGCGCTCCTCATCGCCGCGGTCGCGGCCGCAACGGAAACGACGAGGCGATCCGCGCGCCCATCCCGTTGCACGTGACCGTATCCAGCCGGCCGTCCCCGTCCGCCGGCACTTTTTCCTGCACGACCGGGGAACCCGATTTGCCTGCGGGGCCCGACGCGCACATCTCGTAGCGGGCGAGCACCGCGTCATCGATCGCACAGACAAAGAAGGGCGCCAGGTCTTCCACGCGAGCGGGCAGCACACCGTCGGAAATCTTCAGATAGCCGCTGAGCGCGCTCTGGAACAGGGGGAGAAACGAAAACTGCGCCTGTCGTTTCAGCAGCGCCGCCGCCAGCTCGAGGTCCGGTTCGCGGTCGAGTTCCGGAAACTGGCCCACCACGCTGAACCAATCGCCGTCGCTGGCGAAACGGAGCTCCGGCACGTTGTGCACCGGCGTCCGCTCGATCCAGTGCTTCAACCGGTAGACGCGTCGCACCAGGGAACGCATCCGCTCGTCGGCGGCCGGATCGCCCGACGGCGGCAGCCAGCCGGCCTCGGCCACCGCGCGCTCCGGCGTCGGGGCCGCACCGGCGTTCGCAACTTCACCCCGCAGCCGCTGCAGCGTCTGCCGCTCCTGCCCGACCTGGCGGCTCAGGCCCGCCAGCTCGCGTTCGCGCCGGAGGATTTCGGTCCGCTGCAGATACGCCGTGCCGAGCGCGACGGGCAGGCCGAGAAAAAGGGCGAGTTTTTGGAAAAAGGTCATGGTGGTTCCGGCGGGTGCGGGGTCGTTACGGCCGCGGCATCTTGCCCTGCGCGGCGAGATAGCGCGCCGCGTCCGCCGTATCCTGGAAATACGGCGCCAGTTTCTCGGGCGAAGACGGGGATTCGCCGTGATTCGCAAACCGGTAGAGATTCACGGCATGGCCGATCGCGTTCGGCTCGGAAAAAAGGCGGTTGCCCGAGGTGACCCGCAGGGCCTGTTGCACGAAGCTCGCGGCGACCGCGGGGTCCTTGAAATAGGGCGCCAGCTCCTCCGGGCCCGCCGGATCCGCGTTCGCATTGGCGGCCCGATACGCTTTCAGGGCCGTGTCCATCGCCGCCTCCAGTTCGCCGCTGGCGTCCGACGGCCCGAAGGTGTTGACGGATTTCACGCCCACCCATCCAGGGCCCACGACGAGCAGGTTGTCATAGTCCGGATCGATGGCCGTGCTCCGCTTTTCCTGGATCACGGTCGCGCGGCGACTGAGCCGGTCGGCGCGCCCGGTTTCATTCAGCTCGAACCGCTCGAAAATGGCGGGGTCGGGCGCCGCTTCGAAATACTCCGCCAACTGCCCCGGCTCGGTCGGGAGCTGCTGGTGGTGGGCCTCCACATATTTTCTCAGCGCCAATTGCAGCTTCGAGCCCAGCCGGTTCTTCGCACGGGTGCGAACCTGGCCGAGCACCCTGCGCCAGTCGGTGGCAGT
>JAPLTR010000391.1 GCA_026398065.1 Verrucomicrobiota bacterium
GGCCTCGGGGTATAACTTTGGTCCCGCGCTCGCGTCGAATCGCACTGTCGCGGACCTCGTGCAGGAGCTGCTCAAACACTGGCCGGGCCGATGGGAAGACAACAGCGACCCGAAAGCGGTGCACGAGGCCAAACTGTTGAACCTTGCGACGGACAAGGCGCACCATTTCCTCGATTGGAGCCCGGTGTGGCCCTTCGGTCGCACCATTGCAGAGACCGCGGGTTGGTACCTCCGGAACCATCGCGATGGCAAAGCCGGTGCCGCCGACACCGCTGCGCAGATTGCCGCCTACACCGCCGACGCCCGTGCCCTCAAGCTTTCGTGGAGCCTATGAATCGCGCCCCCTCTGAACTCAAAGCGGAAATCCTCCGCCTCACGCGGGAATACTCCGCGCTCATGCACCGCGCCAACCGGCCCGGCGTCGAAAACGCCGCGCCGTTCTCGCCAGGCCAGACAACCGTGCCCTACGCTGGCCGGGTGTTCAACGAGGACGAGGTCGAGGCCGCGGTCAGCTCGACTCTAGACTTCTGGCTCACGCTCGGGCCCGAGGGCGAGTCCTTTGAACGCGAGCTCGCAGCACTCCTCGGAGTGAAGCATTCGCTCCTCGTCAACTCCGGCTCCTCGGCCAATCTCGTGGCGATCTCGGCGCTCACGACCCACAAGCTGCCGGCCCACAAACGGATTCAGCCGGGCGACGAAGTGATCACGGTCGCGGCGGGCTTTCCCACGACGGTCGCGCCCATCCTGCAGGTCGGGGCGATCCCGGTCTTTGTCGACAACGATCCCGCAACGGGCAACGCCCGCGTGGACCTGCTGGCCGCGGCGTTCTCGCCCGGAAAGACCAAGGCCGTGATGCTGGCGCATGCCTTGGGCAATCCTTTCGACCTCGGTGCGGTGCTGACGTTCTGCCGGAAACACGATCTCTGGCTCATCGAGGACAATTGCGATGCCCTCGGGTGCACGTATTCGATGCCCGTCGCGATGGCGCGTTCACTGGGACTCGATCATCTGCTGAAGCAGGCGGAAGCCGGTTCGCATCCGCTCATCCGGTTTGAGGCGGCTGCGACAGGCATCCCACTGCTCACTGCACCCACGGGCACGTGGGGCGATATTTCCACTCAATCGTTTTACCCGCCGCATCATCTCACGATGGGCGAGGGCGGGGCGGTGAACATTGTCTCACGGCCTCCGCTCAAGACCTACGCGGAGAGCTTTCGCGACTGGGGGCGCGACTGCTGGTGTGCGAGCGGCAAGGACGACACCTGTGGAAAGCGCTTCGGCTGGCAGCTCGGCGAGCTGCCCAAGGGCTATGATCACAAGTATATCTACAGCCATCTCGGCTATAATCTGAAGCCCCTCGACCCCCAGGCTGCGATCGGCCGCCAGCAGTTGAAAAAACTTCCAGCCTTCATCGGGGCGCGAAAGCAGAACTGGGAGGTGCTGCGCGCCGGTCTCGCGGACCTCGGCGAGTATTTTGATTTCACGCTGCCGACGCACGCCACCACGTGGGTGGCCCCGGCGGAGCAGGCGCGCGGGGTGAATTCCACCTTCCGTTGGGACGCGACCCGCTGCCGCACCGACTGCTCGTGGTTCGGCTTCATGCTGCGCGTGAGGAAAACCGCGCCGTTCAGTCACACCGACCTCGCCCGGCACCTCGACGAAAAGAAGATCGGGAACCGGATGTTCTTTGGCGGGAACCTGCTGCGCCAGCCAGTCTTTGTGCAACTACGCAGGGATCGCCCCTCCGCCCTTCGGGCGATCGCGGCCGACGGACGTTCGTTGACGGCCGATGAACTTGAATCGGAACTCAAGGCTTCAGCCAATGGGGCCATCGCCTCGCCGCTTCCCGGGGCGGATGAAATCATGCATCGCGCGCTCTTTTTGGGCACCTATCCCGGCCTCACACCGCCCATGCTGGAATATATTGTTTCGGCCATCCAAGACTATGTCCGCGGTAGAATCCGAGCTTAAGTTGGTGTCGAGCCCGGCCTGGAGATGATTCCGATCCTATTGCATCCTGTGGTTGAGGAGGATTTCCTCCGGATCCGAGAATTGCCTCTCGATTGGAAGCGATTTCACCGAAAGACGGTGCTGGTCTCGGGCGGTGCGGGATTTCTGCCCGCTTACTTGGTCGAGTTTCTCCTGTGGCTAAATACCGTCGCCCGCAACGAGACCAAGGTGGTTTGCCTGGTGCGAAACGAAAAAAAGGCGCGGGAACGGTTTGCCGCCTACGCGGGCCGAACGGACCTGGCTCTGATCGTCGGCGACGTCTCCAAGCCACTTCAGTTCGAATGTCGGTGCGACTTCATCCTTCACGCGGCCAGCCAGGCGAGTCCCAAATACTACGGCAAGGACCCGGTCGGCACGATGGCCGCCAATCTATCGGGCACCATGCAGTTGCTCGAGCTCGCGCGCACCTGGAAGAGCGAAGGTTTTTTGTATTTCAGCAGTGGAGAAGTCTACGGGCAGGTTTCGGCGGAGAGGGTGCCCACAGGCGAATCGGACTACGGCTACATCGACATATTGAATCCGCGATCCTGCTACGCCGAAAGCAAGCGAGCGGCCGAGACTCTGGCTGTCAGTTATGCGCACCAGTTTCAGGTGCCGGCGTACATCGTGCGACCCTTTCATACTTATGGCCCGGGAATGGCCCTAGACGATGGTCGCGTGTATGCAGACTTTGTCCGGGACGTCATCCAGCACAGGGATATTCTGGTGCAGGGGGATGGCAAAGCGGTCCGGGCGTTTTGCTATCTGGGCGACGCGGTGGGTGGATTCCTGACCGTTTTGCTGAAGGGGCGGGCAGGGCAGGCGTACAATGTGGGAAATCCCGCTGCTGCGGTCAGTATCCGCGGATTGGCCGAGGTGCTGGCTGGACTGTTCCCGGAACTGGGGCTGAAAGTCAGCCACGCAGGTCGAACGGACGCAGGGTATCTTGCCAGTCCCATTTCGATCAACTCTCCCAACGTGGACCTCATTGCGCAACTAGGATGGCAGCCCACCACTTCGCTGCGGGATGGATTTGAACGCACCATCCGCTCCTTCGTTCGAAGCTAAAACTTCATGGGGAAATTAGCCATCGCCATCCTCGGAACGGGCAACATCGGGACGGATCTTTTGATCAAGGTCATGCGCTCGCCGGTGCTCTCCTGTGCCCTCTTCGCCGGAAGAAATCTGGCCTCACCCGGTATGACCAAAGCCAGCCTGCTCGGTGTGCCGGTGTCGGCCAAGGGTGTGGCGAGCGTGCTGGATCTCGCTGGTCGGGTGGATTTGGTCTTTGATGCGACGAGTGCCGAAGATCACGTTCGCCACGCGCCTTTGTTCGAGAAAGCCGGCATCGTGGCGGTGGACCTGACTCCCGCCAAAGTCGGGAAAATGTGCGTCCCGGCGGTTAATTTGGACGAGTGTCTTTCCTTGCCGAACGTCAACATGGTCACCTGTGGAGGGCAGGCCTCGATCCCGCTGGCCTACGCCATTTCGCAGGCCAACAGCGGAATTGAGTACATCGAAACCGTCTCAAGCATCGCTTCGCGCAGCGCCGGTCCCGCGACCCGGATCAACCTCGACGAGTACCTCGACACTACTGAGACGGGGTTGGGCAGCTTTTCGGGCTGTCCACACACCAAGGCAATTCTCAATCTGAATCCGGCCCAGCCCTGTGTGCACATGCAGACGACGGTGATGGCCAAGATCGCCCAGCCCAATCTCGATCGTACCCGCGAAAAAGTGGCCGCGATGGCCGCCCTTATCAGGCACTACGTGCCGGGTTATCAGCTGATTCTCGAGCCCCTGGTGGAAAGCGGCCGTCTGATCACGATGGTTCGGGTCGACGGGGTGGGCGATTACTTGCCTAAGTACGCCGGCAATCTGGATATCATCAATTGCGCCGCGATTGCGTTTGCCGAAGCTCTGGCGCGTCGGCGTGGTGTGTAGGTATTTCCATGGCTGACAACCTTCCCATCACGGTCTGCGACGCCACCCTGCGCGATGGATCGCATGCCTACAGTCACAGAATCAACCTTGACCAGGTCGCGGCCTATGCGACCGCCGCCGAGGCCGCCGGCTTCTCCTATCTGGAAGTCGGCCATGGGAACGGACTCGGGGCCTCGTCACTCCAGGTCGGCGAGAGCTTGGTTCCAGAGGGAGAGATGTTGCGCGCCGCCAAACGCTGCCTGGGCAAGACGCGGCTGAGCGTCCACGTCATTCCCGGATTTGCGACCATCAAGCGGGAGATTGTGAATGCGCTGGAGGCCGGCGTGGATCTGTTTCGGATTGGCTGCCATTGTACCGAGGCCGACGTATCGCAACGACATATTGGCTATGTCCGCTCGGTTGGGCGGGAGGTTTGGGGCGTGCTGATGATGAGCCATATGGCCTCCGCAGATGTGCTGCTCGAGGAAGCGAAGAAAATGCAGTCCTACGGGGCGCAGGGGATTGTTCTGATGGATTCGGCCGGGGCGTATTTTCCGAAGGACGTGTCTGCCAAAATCGGCCTGCTCACGTCCCGGTTGGAAGTGCCGGTGGGGTTTCACGCCCACCAAAACTTAGGGCTGAGCATCGCCAATTCGATCGCTGCGTTGGAGGCCGGCGCCCGGATCGTGGATGGCACCGCGAAGGGGTTTGGCGCCGGGGCGGGCAATGCGCCCCTCGAAATGCTGGCGGCCGTACTCAAGCGCCAAGGGTACACTACCTCCATCGATCTTTACACGGCGTTGGATGCGGCCGATCTGGCCGCACGGCTGTTTGCCGGCTCGTTGCCCGATTCCAATGGAATCACGATTGTTAGCGGGCTCGCGGGCGTTTTTTCAGGC
>JAPLTR010000984.1 GCA_026398065.1 Verrucomicrobiota bacterium
CCCTGCTGCATCGCAGCGACTACGACAACCACTGGCAGGCGTTCAACATCGCCAAGGCCGTCGCGCGGTTCTCCCTCGGCCTTTCCAAGAAGGACGAGACCTCGCGCCTGATCGAGCGCATGTGCGATCGCATTGGGCAGACGAGTTCGGCCGGTTTCTTCGACGACTCGACCACGGGCTTCGGCGGTAATTTCAATCTCTACGGCGTGATGACGTTCGTCTTCGTCCGCTCCGCGCTCCAGCTCCACGCCAACAGCGGCGTGCGCGACCGCAAGCTCCCCACCCTTCGCACCTACGCGGAGAAGTACATCAAGATGATGCCGGACCTCGTCCGCGCGGACGGTCTCGGCTGGGCCTTTGGCCGCGCCGCGGGCGCCTACGGCCAGATGCACTGCATCAGCCTCATTCTCCAGGGCCTGCGCGACGGCTGGATTCCCGACGACCAGAAGGTCAAGTACTACGACATTCTCCGCCGGTTGTTCATGTTCTTCTACGAGACTTACCTCGACCAAGAGCACGGTTTCCTCGATCTGCGCGACGAAGAGCGCACAGCCTACTCGCACCACACGACGCGCATGGCGAACTTCGACGCCGCGCGCTACCTCTGCCAGTGGTCCCGCCTCGCGAAGACCGTGCAGATCCCTGCGGGCAACCCGAAGGTCGAGCCGCCGCGCACGTCCGGCCGCTTCGTCATCTTCGACAAGTCGAACCGCAAGGAGCAGGGCCTCTTCCTCTACCGCGACGCCGAGACCGGCCTGCACCTGCAGGTCCCGCTCATCAGCTCCGGCAAGACGCTCACCAGCGACTCGCTCACCTTTCCGCACTGCCCCGGCATCTTCGACTGGCCGAACAACGTCTACGCGCCGATCATGCTCCCCGAGCTCACGTTCGGCGAGCACGTCACGCTCCCGGCGTTCTACGGCAAGAACTGCGTCACCGGCCTCGGCCTGCGCAACAGCTTCTACTTCCGCTACGAGCAGCCCGAGCTGATCTCCACCAAGGAGGAGTTCATCAAGGGCCTCGGCAGCGTGAAGGTCCAGTGGACTTTCTCGGGCAACAAGATCGGCTGCGAGTTCGCCTACACGGTGAAGCAGCAGGTCACGCTCGACAAGTTCCGCTACGCCCTCGCGATCGCCGCCCCGCACTCGAAGTACCACGTCACCGGCTCGCTCGCCCTTGGCCCGCTCGGCCAGCGCTGCAGCGTCGCCAAGGACGATTTCCAGGCGGTCTGGCAGGAGACGGAAGTCGTGAGCGCCGATCCGAAGTATCGCACGAACTACGGCAAGATCCACTATCTGCAGTACCTCGTCCGCGATCACCCGCTGATCATGCGCCCCGGCCACATTTACCGCCTCGCGGTGAACTTCGAGCCCGACGTCGCGCACACGGAAAGCTGAGCGCCGCCAGCGGCGGCGGAGTAGCGAGCAGCGAGCATGGTCTCGCGCTCGCTCACAGGACTGTGTCCAAACCGGAAAGCGCGAGTGTACCGCTTCCGGGTCATCGGTGCGTTTTTTCTACTCGCTACTCACTACCCGCTACTCGCTACTTTCCCGCCGTGCTCTCCCGCCGCATCATTCCCTGCCTGGACGTCAACGCCGGACGCGTCGTCAAGGGCATCAAGTTTCAGCAGCTCCGCGACGCGGGCGACCCCGTGCAGTCGGCGAAGGCCTACGATGCTCAGGGCGCCGATGAACTGGTGTTTCTCGACATCACCGCCTCCAGCGACGGTCGCGGCATCATGCACGACGTCGTCGCCGCGACCGCCGAGCAGTGTTTCATGCCGCTCACGGTGGGCGGCGGACTGCGCACGGTCGCCGACATCGAGGCGATGCTGAAAAGCGGCGCCGACAAGGTGTCGCTCAACACCGCGGCCATCAAAAATCCGCAGCTCATCGCGGAGGCCTCGAACCGCTTCGGCGCGCAGTGCATCGTGCTCGCGATCGACGCGAAGCGCGAGCCCGACGGTAAATCCTGGCGCGTTTACACCCACGGCGGCCGCAACCCCACCGAGCTCAACGCGGTCGAATGGGCCAAGCAGGCGGTCGCGCTCGGCGCCGGCGAAATCCTCCTGACCAGCATGGATGCCGACGGCACGCAGGCGGGCTACGACTGCGCGATGACCCGGGCGGTCAGCGACGCCGTGACCGTGCCGGTGATCGCCAGCGGCGGAGCCGGCACCCTCGCCCACTTCGCCGATGTGCTGGACACGGGGCACGCCAGCGCCGTCCTGGCCGCGAGCCTCTTCCATTTCGGCACGCTCACAATCCCCCAGGTGAAGGACTACCTCGGCACCCGCGGCGTGCCCGTCAGGCGCTGAGGGTGGCCGCACCGGCGCGGCCTCAGGCCGGCGCGGCGGGACCGCCGGCGGTCGTCTCCCGCCGGCAATTTTCCAACGTGCGGTCCCATTGTTGCATGAGCGCGTCGAACTGGCCGCCGTCCCACATCGTCACGTGCGTGCCGGGGACCGTGACGATCTCCAGGCCGGCGCCGAAGATCCCTTGCCAGCCCAACTGGCCGTCGAAGTCCTGCTCCTCGTCGTAGACGGTGGAGCCGGTGGCGCGAAACAGGACACCGCGGCCCGGCCACGGCCGCGAACGATACCGGCCGTCGGCCTGCTTCCAGATCCGGTCGATGACGGACC
>JAPLTR010000621.1 GCA_026398065.1 Verrucomicrobiota bacterium
AATCCGATCGCGTCGCCCCGTACGTCAGCGCCGCATTGGAGTGGAAATTATGACATCCGTCGGCGGTCTTCGAAGCTGACCGAGGCTTGAATTCGGGGTCGTGGCGACTTTTCTCATCGCCCGATGCCGCCGACCGCCCCGCCGCCCACCGCCGCCGACCTGGCGGAGTTGACGAGGCTGCACGGGGCTGCGCGCTACCTCGACGCCTTCCACTTCGCGCAGCCGTTCGCTCCGCTGGAGGACTGGCCCGGCACCGAGGCCCTGATCCTCGCCGGCCGCCTCGTCAGTTGCTGGGGCGACTGGGCACGCAGCAACCGGATCCACACCCGCGCGTGGCGCGAGGCACCGGCCGATCCCGGTGCGATCTTTTACCAGACCCTCACTCTCGAGCATCGCCACGGCCCCTTCGAGGCGCTCCGTTTTCTCCACGAGCAAAGGCCCCTGCTCGAGACCAACCACCCTACGAAACACCACGTCTGGCTCTGGCTGCAGCAGGCGCGACTCCTGGCCACGTTCCGCGACTTCGAGGGCGCCGACGCGCTGTTGCAGCGTGCCCAGCCCCACGCCGCCGGCGCCGCGGATCCGTGGTGGTGGGTCGAGCGCGCCCGCCTCTTCGAACAGCAGGACCGCTATGAAGAGGCCCTCGCTTCCGCCGACGAAGCCCTGCGCCTCCGCCCCCGCTACCGGCAGGCGTTCGAGACCAAGGCGCACCTCCTCATCCTCCGCAACCGCGACGACGAAGCCCTTGCGCTCCTCCGCGAGGCGCTCGAGCACCTCCAGGCCGCGAACCTCGCCCAGATGCTCGCGGTCCATCTCGACGAACTTGAGCAGTATGGGGCCGCGCTCGCCGCCCTCGATCAGGCCGTCGCCTGGCTCCCGTGCGCCGACCGCACCCAGCGCGCGTGGTTCGCCGCGCGCCGCTCCGACGCCCTCCGCCGGCTGGGCCGCACCGCCGAGGCGATCGCCGCCGCCAAGGAGGTGAAGTATCCGTTTCACGACCACGTCGCCGCCCAGCTGGCGGCGCCGCCAGCGGACCGGCGCCGCGTGCATCTTCGCGTGGGCTTCGTGCGCCAGCACCACATGACGTGCGCCCCCGCCACCCTTACCGCACTGGGCGGTTTCTGGCAGCGCCCGGTCGACCACCTCAAGCTCGCCCAGCTCATCTGTTACGACGGCACACCGGACCACGAGGAGCGCCACTGGGCCGAGAGCCACGGCTGGATCGTGCGGGAGTTTCGCGTCACGTGGGACGTCGCGGTCACCCTCCTCGACCGCGGCTGCCCGTTCACCCTCACCACCGTCGCCCCGCGCAGCGCGCACCTCCAGGCGGTCGTCGGGTATGACGCCGCCCTCGGGCTGCTCCTCATCCGCGACCCGTATCAGCGCACCCACGGCGAATGCATCGGCCGTTCCTTCATCGAATCGTGCGCCAGCCACGGCCCGCGGGGCATGGTGCTCGTGCCCGCCGACCGTGCCGGCCTCCTCGACGGCATCGAGTTCCCCGACGCGGCGCTCTACGACCGCTGGTTCGCGCTCCGGCGCGCGGTCGCCCGTCACGATCGCTCCGCGGCCAGCGCGGAGTGCGACCGGCTCCTCGCCCTCGCCCCCGGGCACCGCCTCGCCCACCTCGCCCAGCGCGAGCTCGCCCTCTACGACGGCAACCTCGTCCGGCAGCTCGAAGCCACCCGCGCCCTGCTCGCCCTGTACCCCGACGACCCCAATTTCCTCCTCGACGAGGCCCAGTTTCTCCGGGCCCTCGGCCGCAGCGCCGAACATCGCGAACGCGTCGCCGCGCTCGGCCGCCGCCGGCAGCCCGACCCGCTGTTCCTCCGCGAGTGCGCCGAAATGCTCGCCACCGATGCGCGCACGCACGTTCGGGCGCACAAGCTTTTTCGCCGCGTGCTCCGCCGCCGGGGCGTCGACGCCTGGAATCTGCGCGCCTTCGGCCACCTCCTGTGGGCGCAGCGGCAGTTTGCCCCCGCCGCGGAGGTCTACCGCCTGGCCGCCTGCGCGGGGGACAAGACCGAGGCCCACTGGGACACGTATTTTTCCGCCAGCCGCCACCTGCGGACGGCCGAGGCGTGCCTCGCGTTGCTGCGCCAGCGCGAGGCCCGCCTCGGCGCCCAGTCCGGCCAGCCGGTCCGGACGCTGTTCCGCGCCCTCGACGCGCTCGACCAGACGCCCGCCGGCTTCGCCGCCCTCGACGCCGCGCTGGCCCGCCGGCCCGACGACGGCGAACTGCGGCTGTTCGCCGTCGAATGCCGCGCGCGGTTCGGCCAGCGGGACGAGGCCGCGCGCCTTCTCGCCGCCGCCGAGGGCCGGAGCCCGCGGCGCGCCTGGGTGCGCACCGCCGCCCATCTCGCCGAACTTCGCGCCGATCACGCCGCAGCGCTGGGACACTGGCGCGAACTGCTCGCGCTCAACCCGGTCGACCTCGACGCCCACCGGTCCACCGCCCGCCTCATCGCCATCCTCGAGGGCCGGGTGGCCGCGTTGGAGTTCCTCCGCGAGGCCTGCGCGCGTCACCCCAGCCAGCTGCCGCTCCAAACCCTGCGGCTCGAGTGGCTCCGCACCGAGCCGCCCGCGGCCGCCCTCGCGGTCGTCGACCATCTCCTCGCCCTCGACCCGACCGACGCCTGGACGCTCCGTGAAAAAGCACTGATCCTCGGCCGCGACCGGCGCCACGACGAAGCCCTCGCGCTGGCCGAGACCGCCCGCCGCATTGAGCCGCATGCCCCGTCCTCCGCCGGTGTGCACGGCCTCGTCCTGGTTGCGCTTGGCCGCACGACCGAGGCGCGCGGCGCATTCGAGGACGCGTTGAAACTCGGCCTCGACCCGGGTTACATGTCGGAGCTCGTCAGCCATTCCGCCGACTTTGCCGCCCGGTGCGCCGCCATCGCCTTTCTCCGCGAGGAAATCGTGCGCCAGCCGCTGCCCGACGACGGCGCATTCCTCCGGTTTCGCGAACTCGCCCGCACCGTCCTGGCTCCCGATGAAACCCGGGCCGCCCTCGAAGCGGTCCTCGCCGCCCATCCCGACCAATGGGCCGCATGGTCTGCGCTCGGCACCCATCTCCTGGACCAGGGCCAGACCGAGGCCGGGCTCGCCCGGGCCCGCGAGGCGGCCGACCGTTTCCCCCTCGTGCACCGCGTCTGGCTCGACCTCGCCAACGCCCAGTCCCAGGCCCGCCAGTCCGAAGCCGAGATCGAAAGCCTGCGCCGTGCCCTCGCCCTCTCGCCCGGCTGGGGCCAGGCCAGCCGCGCCCTCGCCCTCGCCCACGAACGGGCCCTGCAGCTCGACGCGGCCGAACACGTCCACCGTCGCGCCCTCGCAGCCGATCCGCTCGACGGCGTCAGCCACGCCCATCTCGCCGATCTGCTCTGGCGCCGCAGCCGGCCGGCCGAGGCCCTCCCGCTCATGGAGCGCGCCCTCGCGCTCGACCCCGGTTTCGACTGGGCCTGGGAGAGGCTGGACGAGTGGGCGAAAACCACCGCCGACACCGGCCGCGCCGTCACCCTCGCCACCGCCGTCACTGTTTCACGCCCGGGCGACTCCCAGGCATGGCTGCGCCTCGCCCGTCTCCAGTCGCACGAGCCCGCAACCGCGCTCGCCACGCTCGAACGCGCGCTCCCGCTCAACCCCCGCGACATCGACCTTCACGATTTCCGCGCCCAGCTCCTCGGCGCCGCCGGCCGGCATGACGAGGCCCTCGCCGCCTGTCGCCCGGCGACCTTTGGCGACACCCCGCCCCGCGAGCTGCAGGGACGCGCCGCGTGGATCGAGCACACGCGCGGCCACGTCGCCCCCGCCATCGATCAGATGCGCCTCGTCGTCAAAGCCCACCCCGACTACCTCTGGGGCTGGACCTGCCTGACCGAATGGCTCTGGGCCCGGGAGGAGCCGCAGCCCACCCTCGAGGCCGCCACGCAGTGGGCCTGGCTCGCCCCGTTCAGCCCGACTCCTCTCGCCTACCTCTCCGCCGCCCACCAGCGCATGGGCCACCGCCGCGAAGCCAAGGACGCCCTCTGGCGCGCCCTGCATTGCGACCCGACGTATGTCTATAGCGCCCAGACCCTGCTCAAGTGGCTCTCCGAGGATCGCGACCTCGACGAGGCCACACGCCTGCTCCGCCACATCGAGACCCATTTTTCGCCGGCCGATGCGCAACGTTCCACCGTCCTTTACCATATCATGCGGAAGGACCGGACGGCGGCTGCCACCGCCTTCGCGGCGCTCGCCCGCGCCCCCGCCGAACGGCAGTCGCTCATTCAGGAATGCGTCGCCGCACTCACGGAGGCCGGCTGGTGCGGGGTGATCGAGGATGCCCTGGCGCCCCTCCTCACCGAACCCGGGATCAATCCCAAGCTCGCCCGGTTCTGGGTCGAGGCGTGGGGCGGCGAAATCCGCTGGAAGAAACTGCGCCAGCTCGAACGCCGCCAGCCACCCGATCCCGTGTTGCGCTGCGCGTGGGCCGCGGTGCTCGAGCAGCTCGGCCGCAACGGCGCCGTCTGGCGCCTGCGGTGGATCCGTTACCGCCGACGCGACTGGTTGCGTGGCGACGCCGAGACCTGGGGCTCCCTGGGCTACGCTTTCGTCACCTCCGGCCTGCGCCGCGCCGCCATCGCCTGGCTGGAGGCGTGGCCGAAGATCCCGCAGCTCCGCCCGTGGATGCTCTACAACCTCGTGCTCGCCTACTACCAGCGGAAGAAACCGGCGCCCGCCTTCGGCGTGGTGCAACACGCCCTGACCCTTCCCGCTGACGGCACCCGGCACGACTTTCTCGTCTGGCTGGGCCTGGAGCAGGCGTTGCGCGGCAGCACGGCCGCCGCCACCGAATCGCTCGCGCAAACCGCCTCCGCCGCCCTCGACCCACAGGCCCGGCTCCTTCGGGGTTTCACCCAGCTCGTCGTGGATTTCGACCCGCAGCGCGGATTCTCGCCCGGCACCGCCCTCCGCGAAGCCAAGCAGAAGCTCGCCGCCCTCTGGGCCGAACACGCCTCGGCCGGCTCCGACCCGGGCCTCGTTCATTTCCGCGCCCGTGTGCTCCGCCACTTCGCCGACCGCTCCGGCAGCTGGGTGACGCGGATCCAAAGCCACCTCCCGCCCAAGGGGCGCCAGTACACCGCACCCGCCGCGAAGAACTCTTTCGGAGACTACTGGTGGGTGGTCTGGTTCGCGGTCGTGCTGTTCAGCTCGCTGGTCCGCAACTGTTCGGCCCACTGATCTACCGCGTCAGCCGCGCAAACCGTCCCGTGAGGAGCATCGCCGCCAGCGCCAGCCCCGACGCGATGCCGATCCACATGCCCACAGCTCCCATCGGGCCGCGCACGCCGAGCAGATAGCCCAGCGGCAGCGCCACCACCCAGTAGGCCGCAAACGTGATCAGCGTCGGCACCTTCACGTCGCTGATGCCGCGCAGGCACGCCGCGCCGATCACCTGCACGCCGTCCACGATCTGGAACAGCGCCCCGACCGCAAGCAACTGCGCCGCGAGCACGATCACCGCCGGGTCGTCCACAAACCACATCGCGATCTGCCGGCCCGCCACCCAGAACGCGATGCCGAACAGCCCCGTGATCGCGATGCCGAGCCCGATGGCGCCAAACGCGATCGGACGCCGCCGCGCCAGTTCCCCCGCGCCCACTGCCCGGCTCACCCGCATGCCCGCCGCCATCGACAGCCCCAGCGGAAACATGAACGCCAGTGACGCACTCGTGATCGCGATCTGGTGCGCCGCCAGCGGGTTCGCCCCCAGCCAGCCGATCATCACGCACGAAAAGCCGAACGCCGTCGTCTCGAACAGCAGCATCCCCGACGCCGGCAACCCGAGCCTCAGCATCTCGACGAACCGTGCGCGCGAATACCCGCCCCACCACCGTTGCGGCCACGCCGCCCGCACCGCCGGGTCGCGGCGCAGCCAGACAAAGATCACCACGGCCCCGAGCAGGCGCGACACCAGCGTCGAGATCCCCGCGCCCGTGAGCCCGAGGGCGGGCAGCCCGAGGTTGCCGTAGATGAACACCCAGTTCAGCGCCGCGTTCAGCCCCACGCCGATCAGCATGATGAACATCGGCGCCCACGGATGCCCCATCGCCTCTGCAAACTGCCGCAGCACCAGGTACACAAACACCGAGGTGATCGAGCCCGCGATCAGCAGGAAAAAGGGCGTCACCACCGCCAGCACCTCCGGCGGTTGCCCAAAGCGGGCGAGCTGCGTGCCGAGCCCCACCATCGCCAGCGTTTCCAGCAGGCCGAAAAACCACGCGAGCGCCATCCCGTGCCGGAGGTACTCGCCGGCCTCGTCGGGCCTGGTCGCTCCACGGGCGCGCGACACGAAGATCGACACCGGCAGCATCAGCCCGATGCCCACCACGTAGAAGACGTTGAACACCGTGCTCCCAAACGCCGACGCCGCCAGGGGCACCGTGCCCGCCCGCCCGATCATCACGCTGTCCGTCACGCCCATGAGCATCTGGCTCACCTGGCCGACGATGATCGGCAGGGCGAGCGTGAGCGTGGGACGGATTTCGCGGAGGGCGGCTTTCACAATCAGACGGTTCCACGACGATGGCTCGCGGGATTTCCCGGCGCACGCCCAAACGCATCCGCCCGCCCGCACAGCGCCACCGCCCCGGGCACCTCACAGTCGCGGCTCGCCTCCGGCCCGACTCTCCCTTTCTTTCTCCGTGCCCTCTGGCTCCCGTCCGTTCAACGTCCCGCCCATGCTCCGCTCCGTCGCTTCCCGCTTCGCGCTGCTCTTCCTCTTCGGTGTCCTCCCCGGCCTCCTCGCGCAGACCGACCCGGTCTACCGCAAGCCGTCTCCGGCGCTCGCCGCGCTCGTCGATGCGCCGGCGGCTCCCGGCGTCAGCGTGAGTCCGGACCGCAAGTCGCTGCTCATTCTCGAGCGCACCGAGGCGCCCTCCATCGCCGAGCTAGCGCAGCCCGAGCTCCGCCTCGCCGGCATCCGTTTCAACCCCGCGACCAGCGCCCCCAGCCGCGCGCTCAGCTACACCGGCCTGCTCCTGAAATCCGTCGCCGGCGGCGCCGAGCGCCGCATCGCCGGCCTGCCCCCCGGGGCCCGCATCACCCACTACGCGTGGGCCCCGTCCTCGCGCCACCTCGCCCTCGCCCTCCTCCGGGAAAACGGGCTCGAACTCTGGGTCGTCGAGGCCGCCACCGCCAAGGCCCGCCGCCTCACCCAGCCCATTCTCAACGCCGTCCTCGCCGACCCGTTTGTCTGGCTGGATGCCAACACCGTCGCCTTCCTCCGCGTGCCCGCCGGCCGCGGTCCCGCGCCCCTCGCCCCGCGCGTTCCCACCGGACCGACGGTGCAGGAAAACCTCGGCAAGAAGGCCCCCTCCGCCACCTACGAGGACCTCCTCGCCAACGCCCACGACGAGGCCGTCTTCGAACACTACGGCACCGCCGAGCTCACCGTCGTTCCCCTCACCGGCAAGCTCGTCCTCACGCCGCTCAATTATCGCGGCCTCATCACCAATCTCACGCCGTCCCCCGACGGCCAGCACCTGATCGTCGAGGCCGTGCACCGGCCGTTCTCCTACCTCGTGCAGCTCGTCCGCTTCCCGAAGACCGTCGATGTGCTCGGCCGCACCGGGACCCGCGAACTCCGCGTAGCCGACCTGCCGCTCTATGAGGGCAGCGAACTCGGCTCCGGCGGCGTCCGCGGCGGCCCCCGCCAGGTCTCGTGGCGCACCGACCAGCCCGCCACCCTGAGCTGGATCGCGGCCATCGGCCCCGTGGCCGCCGGCGATACGCCGGAGGAGAAGAAGCCCGCGCCGACGCGCGAACGCGACGCCTGGTTCACCCTCGCCGCGCCCTTCACCGGCGCGCCCGCGGAGCAGCAGCGTTTCGAGTATCGCGTGACCTCCGTCACCTGGGGCGACGACTCGCTCGCCCTCGTCACAGAGAGCTGGCAGCGCACCCGTACCGTCCGCACCTGGCGCGTCGCCCCCGGCACTCCGGGCGGCAAACGCGAGCTCCTCTTCGAACGCTCCTCGCAGGACCGCTACCGCGACCCGGGCCGCCCCGTCACCGCCCGCAACGCCACCGGCCGCGTCGTGCTCCAGCGCAGCGCTGACGGCTCCAAGATCTACCTCAACGGCCTCGGCGCCTCCCCAGACGGAGACCGCCCGTTCCTCGACGAACTGGACCTCGCCACCAAGGAGACCCGCCGCCTCTGGCGCTCCGAGCCGCCGGTCTATGAGGAGTTCGTCACCTTCACCGACGACACGCTCAAGCTCGCCCTCACGCAGCGTCAGTCCGCCAACGAGCCGGAGAACTACTACGTTCGCGATCTCAGCTCGGGCTCCCTCACGGCCCTCACCGCCTTCCCCAACCCCTACCCGCAGTTCGCGGGGGTGAAGAAGGAGCTCATCCGTTACAAGCGCGAGGACGGCGTCGCCCTCTCCGGCACCCTGTATCTGCCGCCCGGTTACACCCCCGAGCAGGGCCCGCTGCCCACGCTGCTCTGGGCCTACCCGCGCGAGTTTCTCGCCGCCGAGACCGCCGAGCAGATCACGGCCAGCGGCACGCCGGAGAAGTTTGTCCGCCTCAGCGTGCAGGGTCCCCTCCCCTTCCTGCTCGCCGGCTATGCCATCCTGAACGACCCGACGATGCCCATCATCGCCCCCAAGGGCAAACAGCCCAACGACACGTACGTCGAGCAGCTCGTCGCCAACGCCTCGGCCGCGATCGACGAGCTCGTGCGCCGCGGCGTCACCGACCCGAAGCGCGTCGCCGTCGGCGGCCACAGCTACGGCGCGTTCATGACCGCCAACCTCCTCGCGCACTCGCGGCTCTTCCGCGCCGGCATCGCCCGCAGCGGCGCCTACAACCGCACGCTCACTCCCTACGGCTTCCAGTCGGAGACGCGCACCTTCTGGCAGGCCCCCGAGGTCTACGCCGCCATGTCGCCCTTCAACTTCGCCAACAAGATCAAGGACCCGCTGCTCCTGATCCACGGCGAGGCCGACAACAACTCCGGCACCTTCCCCATCCAGAGCGAGCGCTTCTACAACGCCCTCAAGGGCCAGGGCGCCACCACGCGCTTCACCCTTCTCCCGCACGAGTCCCACGGCTACCGCGCCCGCGAGAGCCTGCTGCACATGCTCTGGGAGATGGAGACGTGGCTCGACGTTTACGTGAAGGCCGCGCCGCCGGAGAAGAAGTGAGCGTCCGCGCATGACCACGGCCGCCCTCGCCCTCGTGCTTGGCGCGGCGGTCCTGCACGCCACCTGGAATCTCTGCGCCAAGCGCGCCGGCGGCGGCCTGCCGTTCATCTGGCTCGTCGGCGCCGTCATCTGCGCGGGCTACGTGCCGGTCCTCGCCGTCTACTGGACGGCCTGGCATCCGGTGCTCCCGGCCGGTGCGATTCCGTGGATCCTCGGCAGCGGCGTCATCAAGACCAGCTACTCGCTCTTTCTCCAACGCGGCTACCGCACCGGCGACTTCTCGCTCATCTACCCGCTCGCCCGCGGCACCGGCCCGCTCCTCTCCACCCTCGCCGCCATCGCTTTCCTCGGCGAACGCCCCTCGCCGCTGGCCATCGCCGGCGGACTCGTGATCATCGTGGCGATCTTCTTCCTCACCGGCGGTTCCCGGCTGCTGCACGAGAGCCGCGCGCACCTGCGCAACGCCGTCCGCTATGGCGTGATGTCCGGTGTGCTCATCGCCACCTACACGATCTGGGACCGCCATGGCGTCGCACGGCTCGGCGTGCCGCCCCTGCTCTACGACGCGGGCACGGCCTTCACCCAGCTCGCGCTGCTCACGCCCTTCGCGTTTCGCCGCCGCACCGAAGTCGCCGCCGAGTGGCGCGACAAGAAGCACTGGGCCGTCGCCGTCGCCCTGCTCTCGCCCATCGCCTACGTGCTGGTGCTGACCGCCCTCGCGGTCGCGCCGGTGAGCTACGTCGCCCCCGCGCGCGAGGTGAGCATCGTGATCGGGGCCTTCCTCGGCGCGAAGCTGCTCAAGGAGTCCGATGGCCGCCGCCGGGTGTGGGCCGCGGTGGCGATGGCCGCTGGCGTCATCGCGCTGGCCTTGGGCTGAAAGTTGCCCCAGCTTCCCCGCCATGAAAAGCCGCCTCCTGTGGGTTTTCGCCGCGGTGGCCGTGCTCAGCGCGGCCGCCCTGTTCGTCGCCCGCAAGCAGCTGTCGCCCGGCCGACGCCACCCCGACGTCGCGATCCAGGACGGCAAGACCATCGACTTCTCCAGCGGCCAGCCCGTGGTGAAGGACAGCGACAAGGAAAAGGCCGACATCGCCAGGGCCGTGAAGGAGATGGAGGAGGCCGCGAAGGACGTGTCGTTCAGCCCCCCGCCCCCAAAGGCCCCCGAGACCAAGAAGGCCGAAGCCAAAAAGTAGGGCGGACTTCCGTCCGCCCGGTTCTACAAGATCATCCGGCGTCCGCCGCGGGCCGCCGTCGTCTTGTATCCAAATATCAGTTACGATCAGCGCCCGGCGCCTCACTTCGCCTCTTTGCCCGTCAGCATGTCCTCCATCAGGGCGAGCGCCGTCGCCTCGGTGATGTCGCGCACGCCAAACTGCTTGACGATGCGCCCGGCCTGCTGGTCGCGGCCGAGGATCTCGCTCGCCGCGGCCTGGCCGATGCTGGCGGAGTCCTTCAGGCGGAGCGCCGTGGCCTGGAGGTCGGGCACGGGGTAGGTCGCGTCGCCGGAAACCTCGGGCACGGTCAGATTCCGGCTGGAGATGAGCACCTCGATCGCGACATCGGCAATCTTGCCGAGCGCCTCGCGGTCCTTCGCCGCCGAATCGCCGACGAGGCGGTGGCCGGGATTGTCCTCGAGGAGGGCGACCGCGGACTTCTGGTCCGCGAGCGTGGCGCCGCCGTTGCGGAAGGCGCGGCCGAACAGGCGCTCGATCTCGCGCACCGTCTGCTGGTCGGCGAGCGTGGGCGCGGTCGCGTCCTTCACGGTGTAGGAGTTTTCGCCGCTCGTTTTGACGGCGTCGCCATCCTTGTAGTATTTCTCGCTGTGGCCGGTGAGCTTCAGCCCGCTCGTCGTGTCGACGAGCGTCCGGTTCACGTAGATCACGATGCGCGGGGCACCGTCCGTTTTGTAAACTTTCTTGAACCCCTCGATGATCCCGGCGGCCGACTGCCGCGCGATGAGCGTGTCGTTGGTGGGCCCATAGACCCGCTGCGGGCCGGCCTGGGCCAGGGACTCCGCGGGCGCGGCCGGCAGCGCCTGGTAAACCGGCGGCGGCGGGGGCGGCGGAGCGTCGGCCTGCGCGAGCAGCGCCGGGACGACGACGAAGGTGAAGGGCGCGAGGAGGAAGGAGCGGAGATTCATGGCAGGAGGAGCGGCTGAGGGTGGTGGGGAGCGCGGGCGGCCCGCCCGCAGGCAGAAAACGCCGGCGCACAGGTGCGCCCGCGTTGCCCGGGCTTATCGCGCCTGGCGGACGCGGATGGTGTACTTTTTCGCGGCGAGGTTCATGGCCGTGAAGCGCACGGCCTCGGTGGAATTTTCGGCGAGGATGAGGGTCTGGAACGGCGTCTCGTCGCCCGTGGCGAAGCCCTGGTCGTCCTTGAAGACGCAGTTGATCTGGACCTCGATGCGGCGGCTCTCGCGGTTCTTCACGTTGGCGACCACCTCGAGGCGGCCGTCGGCGAGCGGGCGTTCCTGCAGGCCCGTGCAGGTCACGGAGATCTGCGCCGGCTTGTCGAGCAGCACAAATTTGTCGGTGTTCTCCAGCGTGTACTTCGTGGTGTCGAGCGGGCGGAAGGGTCCGGGCTCCGTCGCGCAACCCGCGAAGAGCGCGAGCGCTGCGGCGGTGGCGAGGACGAGCATGGGTTTGGTGTTCATAGTCAGTGAGGCGGTGCGGTGATGGGGTGTGACTGCGACTCAGCGTTTAAGTTCGCTCAAAATTATCACGGTATCCTTGGCCGGATCGCCCACGGTCAGCGTGAAGCGGCGGGTCAGGTCGGCCACGGCCTGGCCGTTGGCGTCGTAAAACTGCACGACCGCAGGATGGTCGCCGGGCGGGAGGCGGAGCGCGCCGAAGCTCAGGTATTGCGGAAGATTATCCCACATGCGCACATCCGCGTGCGTCTTGGTCGCGGCGGCGGCGATCTTGCTGAAGATGCCGATGACGCCCAGCGCGAGCGCGGTGGTCTGCGCCCCTTCGTTGCGCTCGGTCTCGGTGACGACGCGCCGGCGGCCATTTTCGTCGGTCACGACCCTGCGCTTTTCACTGTACATGTTGTCGGCGGCGATGGCCGCGCCCACGAGCGCCACATTGCCCACCGTGTCGGCGCCCTGCTTGAAGACGGCCTTGTTGCCGAGCACGTGGTCCATCACGCGCCCGCCGCGGGTCACCGCCTGGTAGTTCAGGTTGTCCCACGGGAGAAAGTTCACCGTTTGCTCGCCCACCGTGAGCGTGGCCGAATGAATGCGCGACTGGGTGACCTGGAACTTGAGCAACTCGCCGTATTCCCCGGCGGCGACCTTGCGCGGGCCGCGGCCGAACTCCACGAAGCAGAGGACGTTGGCCTCCTTGTCGTAAGGCGGGAGCTTGTTCTTCGTCAGTTTCTGGGCCCGGGCCAGCGCATCCTCGCCGTCGGCCGCGAGCTTCGTCGAGGCCAGGCCGTCGAGATAGTCGAGGAGCACGTAGTCGCTCTTGTAGGTGTCCGACTCGGCGTCGCTGTCGATCAGCTGCGCGGAACGGAAACACGCGCGGGCGTTGTCGGGCTGGCCGTCGCGCCAGTAAAGGAGGCCGCGGTAGTAGAACGCCATGACGCGCTCGTAGGGCTCGCCGATGAAGGTCTTCTCCCGTTCGGCGGTGAAGAGCCCGCGCGATCGTTTCGCCGCGTCGTCGGGGCCGGAGAGGAGGCCGCCGATGCGCGTGATCGCATCGTCAAACTTCGCCTTCGCCACCTCGTAGTTGCCCAGCCGCAGCGCCGTGACGCCGAGCCGGTACTCGAGGAGCACGCGGTCCTTGTCCGGCGCGGCGGCGAGGTCGGCGTTGCCGTCGACGATCGGGTCGCCGGTGCGCGGCGCCGGCCGGCGGGCCGGCTGCTCGGGCATCGTCTCGCATCCGGCGAGGGTCAGGAGGGCGGCGGTGGACATGGCGAGGAGGGCGACGACGGAAGGGCGGCGCTCGCGGCTCGACAGGGCGGGTCGGGAGTCAGTCATGAGGAGTGCGGCGCGCTGGAGTGCGCCGCAGCGCGACGGTGATCAACGGTAGGCGGCGTCCTCAAGCCCCTGCTTCTTGATCTCCGCGGAATCCTCCCAGACGATCTCGCTCGTGCGGGCGTCGGTGAGGCGGAAGCTGTAGAGGACGTAGTCGCTCGTGCCCTGCGAGGTGCGCGTGCTCATGCCGGAAAGCTTGCCGGTGAGGAAGTAGTCGGCGCCGCGGAACTCGACGACATTCGGGTCGCTGCTCGCGGTGACCTGACCGGACTGCTTCAGCGCGCGTTCGCGCTCGAGGGTCTTCATCATCTCGCGGTCGAGGAAGCTCACGCGGCCGGCGGCCTTCGAGTTGAGCTGCGTGCGGATGCGGGTGAGAAAGATGTCCTTGTTGATCGGGAAGCGCGTGTCGTTGACGACGGGCTCGAGGACGACGCGGGGCTTGGTCTGCGCACGGGCGATCTCGGGGATCCCGAGGATGCTGCGCGACATCTTGTCGGTCACATTGACGAGGTCCTGCGACTCGACGCCGGTGCCCTGGACGAAGCCCTTTTCATCGGGGCGCATCTCGACGACGGCGACGCCGGAGGGGTTTTTCACGCCCTGCGTGGTTTCGCAGCCGGTGAAGAGAACCGGGGTCGCGGCGAGGCTCGCGAGGAGAAGGAAACGGGAGGTGGTGTTCATGGTGTAGTCGAAAAAATGGATCCGGCGATGCCCGGCAAACCGGACGGTCGCCGGCGGCGCCTTAGCGGCCGAAAAGGCTGTTGGCCTGGCCCATCGGGGCGGCGTTGCCGTAGTAGTTGTTGATGATGGTCACCTGCTGTGGCTGCGCGGCGGGCTGCGCCTGCTGCACCGGGGCCTGCTGCACGACGACGGGCGCCGGCTGCTCGACATAGACGGGACGCTCCCAGATCACCGCGCGGCGGTTGGCATCGGCGATCGAGCCGAGGAGCCAGCCGGCTCCCGCGCCCCACGCCGCCCCGCGCCAGCCATTGTGATGGAGACTGCCGCTGTTGTGGCCGATGATGCCACCGGCGAGCGCACCAAGGAAGAGACCGTTCGCGGCCGCGCTGCCGCCATAGTAGCCGTCGCCATAATAGCCGACGCTGCCATAGTAGCCACCGCCGTAGTACCCGCCGCGGCGGGGATAGCCGCCATAACCGCCGTGCACCACGACGGTCGGACTATCGCGATAAATATAGGGCGAGCCGCCGTAGCCCGGCCGGGCCACGCGGGTGTCGTTGCGGTAGTCGTTGTCGCGACCGACGGCGGAGCCGATGATCGCGCCGACGCCCGCGCCGATGGCAGCACCCTGCCAGCCGTTGTGATTGAGACTGCCGCTATTGTGACCGATGACGGCTCCGGCGATGCCGCCAAGCAGCGCACCGTTCACCGTCTCCGGGCGGAACACCTGGGCCGAAGCGGGGGCGACGGCCAGCAGGGCAAGACAGAGGGCAAGAGGCGTTTTCATGGTAGTGGGTCAGCGTATGCGACACCGTCAGGGGTGCAAGGTTTCAGCGAACGCGCCCCGCCCGCTCACCCGTTGCGCGACAAGCGGTTCCGTCGTACGGAGACATTAATGCAATTACAATGCAACAGTCGGCCAGGGAGAGGCTTGATTTGGTCGGATTTACTTGGATTTGGTGCGATCTACTCGGATTGGGTCGGATCAGGTGCGATTCGCCCGGATGGGGAACGAGGGGCAGAAGTGGAACGCCAAGCCCGCCGCAGTGAAGATGGAGACCGAGGCGACAACCCCGATGAACCGGGTCCGGCGATGGGTTGGAGCGGCGTCACGGCCGTGAAAGGACCAGGTCGGATTTGGTTGGATTTGGTGCGATTCGGCCGGATTGGGAACCCACCAAGGCCGGACCCGGAGCGCAACCTCCCTTCCCGGTCGGACGACGGGTGCGAGATGACTGGATGGGGCGGGCGCATCGGCGGGCTTCGGTTTGGTCGGACGAGGTGCGATTTACTTGGATTCGATTGGATTCGAGGGAGCCCGGCAGGAGGGTCCCGAACGGAGGCAGGGAGGATGGCAAACAACGAGATTGGGCTGGCGAGGGCGGACCACCGTAGGTGGGACCAGAAAGTTATTTAAGTCAACTTATTTATGTCTAATCGTTCTCTTTTTACTACAACTGACCCCGCCGGGAGGTGCGGCCCGGACGCTCCCGCCGGTGACCGGATCGTCTCTCTCCGAATGAAAATTGGCTAATCCGCCCCAACCCGGTTAGGTTCGATTCCCTCCCTTCCGGCCGGATCGGTCCTTTTTGCGCAGTCCGGCGACGGGGCCGGTGCGGCTTCTTATCCGCCGCCCTCGCTCCTCCCTCCCTCAGCCAGCCCATTCCGGGCTTTCTCCGGGCCTTTCCATGAAATCGCCGACCGCCCTGATGAATGCCCTGATTGCCACGACCGCGAGCCTGAGCGCGCTCGCGTTCGCTCCCGCCCTCCCCGCCGCATCTCCGGCGCTGGCCGCCCCGCCCGAGTCCCACGGCGCCGCCTGGCCGGCCGGGACCGGGCCCATCGGCGCGATCCACGCGCACCTCTGCGGCTTTCATTTCTACAGCGGCGACCCGAAGCGCGCGGTGCGCGTCGAACACTATTGCTCGCACCTCAACGCCGACGTCCTCCAGTGCGTGGTCTATGACTCCCCGGAGAAAAACGCCCGCCTGATCGGCGTCGAATACATCATCAGCGAGGCGCTGTTCACCCAGTTGCCCCCGGAGGAAAAACAACTGTGGCACAGCCACCGCTACGAAGTGATGTCGGGCCTGCTGACCGCCCCTGAACTCTCCTCCACCGCCGAGAAGGCGTTGATGAAGGATTTCGTGACCACCTACGGCAAGACGTGGACCCTCTGGCAGGTGGATCGCGGAGACACGCTCCCGCTCGGCCTGCCGAAACTCATGATGGGTTTCACCGCCGACGGTCAGCTCGACCCGCGGCTGTCCGCGCAGCGCGACCGCGACCAGCAGATCGACGCCGCGCAGGTGAAGGCCGCCCGCGCCGATCTCCCGACCCGGCCCGTCGCGGCGGGCGCGGACGCGTGGCAGCATGCGCCGGCGTTCCAGCTCAGCGACGATCTCCTCAAGCCGGCCCCGGCAGCGGCCTCCGCCCCGGCCGCGGATGCGACGACGTCGAGCTATATGGCGGTCAACAGCACGGAGCCCTTTGAGGTGACGAGGATCCGCATGGCGCAGGCGAAACCCGGGCTCATGGCGTCGCACCAGAATTTCCTGACCGAACGCTACGACCTGTCCGACCGTCCCGCCGCGGGCGCCACCATGAGCCGCGGCAAGCCGG
>JAPLTR010000731.1 GCA_026398065.1 Verrucomicrobiota bacterium
ATTTGCAGGCCGCCGCCGTCGCCCACTCCCTTGCCCGCATGATTCCATTTAACGAATGGCTCCTCTTCGCGGCCGCCGCGTTTGGCATGGTGCTCTCACCCGGCCCCAACATGGTCTACCTCATCTCGCGGTCGATCTGCCAGGGACGCCGCGCCGGGTGCATTTCCCTCTTGGGCGTCGTCACGGGCTTTCTGTTTCACATCATCTGCGCCTCAGCCGGGCTCACCGCCGTTTTCCTTACCGTGCCCCTGGCCTACACCGCGCTGAAATACGCCGGCGCCGCCTACCTCCTCTGGCTCGCGTGGCAGGCGGTGCGCCCGGGTGGCGCGTCGCCCTTCGCCCCGCGCACGCTCCCGCCCGACTCGCCGCTCACGCTCTTCCGCATGGGTTTTCTTACCAACGCCCTCAACCCGAAGATGGCCGTCTTCTATCTCTCGATCTTTCCCCAGTTCGTGCACCCGGAGGGCGGGCACGTCTTCGCGCAAAGTCTCCTCCTCGGCGTCACGCAGATGACCATCAGCTTCACCGTCAATTTCACGATCATCATGACCGCCGGCACCCTCGCCGCCTTCTTCGCCACGCGCCCTGTGTGGCTGCGCACGCAACGCTGGATCATGGGCGGCGTCCTCGGCGCCCTCGCCGTCCGCCTGACGCTCGACGAGCGGAAGTAACTTCGCCCAAATCTGTCGGCGGGCTTCGCGTAGGCCGACAAAGCCGCCTGCGCCACTCCTTCAACTCCCCCGCACCCGCAGCCGGGCCGTAAAACTCCAGCGCCCCTTCATGTTCTGAATCTTGATCAGGATCTGGTTCCTCCCCTTCTTCAGCCGCAGTGGCACCACATCGTCGTCGAGCTTGCTCGTGCGCTGCACCCACTGGTCGTTCACCAGTTCGCCATTCAGCCAGATCTTGAGGCCGTCGTCGCTGCCGATGCCGAGCCACGCATCCGTGTCGGCCGCCGACTCGAACTCCGTCCAGGCGTAACCGATACAGTAGTCGAGGTCGCCGATGTCCGCGTTGCCGAGGAAGTCCACCAACGCGTCCTCCGGGGTCACCTTTTTCCAGACGAGCTTCGTCCCGTCCACCTCCTGCTTGTCCCCCGCACTGGGCCGGACGCTCCCCGCCCCGGCCTCGGTAAACCAATCGTTGTTAAACGAGTTCACCTGCGAGGCCTTCGAGATTTTATTGGGATCGCCCGCGGTGACGGCCTTCATCATCACTGTGCCGTCGCTGCCGACCCGGTCGATGCCGCCAAATACCTGCTCCGGGACCTTCACCGGTTTCAGGATCAGCCAGCTCTTCAGCGGCACCTCGACGCGCGCCTCGCCGTTCACCCATGCCGCGTCGGCCGCGAGCTGCTTGTCCGCCGGGCCGACCTTGAAGGAGTAGTCGTATGACCCCGCCACCGGCACGCCGTTTTCCACCGCCGGTACAAACGCCGCCGAGCGCCGGATCGCCTCGATCATCGCCGGGCGCAGCGGCGCGGGGATCTCCGCCTCCGGGAGCAGTTCGACTCCCGCCACCTTGCCGTCGGCCGCGACCGCGATCTTCGCCTCGATGCTCGCAATGCCATTTTGCCGCAGTCCCTCCACCCGAAACATGTCCGCCAGCAGCAACGGGCCCGTCTTCCCGGCGGCAAACTCCACCGGGCGCACCGCCCTCAGGTAGTGGGCCCGGTCGCGGGCGGTGCGCGGGTTGGCGGGATTGAGCTGCCAGAGCATGTCGCTCGCGCCGTCGACAAACCGCATGACCTCCACCACGTCGTTGGCCGGCGCGCCGAACAGCGGCACGCCTTCCCGCGTCATCAGCATCATCACAAAGCCGCCGCCCGGCACGAAGCGCGACATCAGTTTCATGTCAGCCTGTTTCTTCGGGTCCACGATCAGCCAGTTTCGTCCGGAGGGCAGCGACAGCCCGCCCGAACCCATCTCCCACGTGCTCATGAACACCGTCGCCACCCGGCCCGGGTAAACCCGTTGGATGCGACCGATGAAGGGCCCGAGATTGTCCACCATCAGCCACGATCCTCCGCTCTGTCGCGAGCGAAACACCACGAGCAACAGCTCCGGCTCCGGCAGGCCCGTGAGGTCGACGGGCTTCAGTTTCCCGCCGTCCGACCGGACGAGCCGCCCGACAAACTCCGCGGTCGCCCGCCCCTGGGCCTCGCTCCACTTCGCCGCGCGCGCGGGCCGGCCGGCCACCGCCTGGTAAAATCGTACGCAGTCCTCCGGGGACAGCACCCGCATCGGCATGAACTTGCTCGACGTCCCGCCCGTGCGAAACAGCGCCAGGGGCCCCAATGCCTCCGCCGGCTCCCCGCGAAACACCGCACCCTTGGGGTCCTTCCATTCGGTCATCGGTGAGTCGGCCCCCGCGGACACGCCGGCAAAGGACAACGAAACTGCGCATAGCAGGAAAAACCAACGGAGGGGCAGCATGGCGGAGGCGCGGGGTCGGCGAAGAAACACCGTCCCTGCACCACGGCGCGAGGAAAAACCGGCAGCACCGCACCGCCCCGGGGCAAACTCTCCGCGCTCGCGCCCGCCCCGCCCCTCACTTTAGCTCCCCTCATGAGAATCCTCCGCCGCGTCTTTCTCCCCCTCGTCGGTATCGCCGGTCTTCTGACGGCGGTCTCCGTCCTTCCCGCCGCCGAGCCGGCAAACGCCCCGGCCACCAAGCTCCGCCCGATCACCCCTGAGGATATCTGGTCGGTCCGCCGCGCGGGCGGCCTCGACCTTTCGCCCGATGGCGCGCGCCTCGTCTTCACCGTCCAGGACTTCAGCCTCGAAAAAAACACCTCGGTCACCCACCTCTGGCTCCTCGACACCGCCCCCGGCGCCCTCGCCCGCCAGCTCACCACCGCCGACAGCAGCGACTCCGCCCCCCAGTGGAGTCCCGACGGCACCCGACTGGCCTTCGTCTCCAAACGCGGCACCGACGAAACGCCCTCGCTCTACGTCCTCCGCACCGACGGCGGCGAGCCCGAGAAGATCCTCGAACTCCCCCTCCCGATCGCGTCTCCCCGCTGGTTTCCCGACGGCAAGCGCATCGTGTTCGCCACGCGCGTTCTCCCGAAATTTGGCACCGATTTCGAGGCGCTGCGCAAGGAGCTGAAGAAGCAGAAGGAGTCCAAGGTCACCGCCAAGGTCACCGAAAACCGCGTCTACCGCTACTTCGACAGCTGGCAGGTCGACGGCCAGGCGTCGCGCCTCATGACCGTCGACCTCGCCACCAAGCAGGTCACCGACCTCACCCCGCGCTGGGACCGCCGCTTCCAGTTTGCCGGCGAATCCCAGTTCGACCTCTCCCCTGACGGGAAACAGATCGCCCTCTCGGCCGGCACCACCCCGCCTCCCTTCACCGCCAACGAAAACACCGACATCTACCTCCTCTCCGTGGACGATCCGTCGGCTCCGTGGAAAAACCTCACCACCGACAACCCCGAGGGCTCCGACAGCAATCCCCTCTTCGCGCCCGACGGCCAGTCCCTCATCTTTGGCCGCAAGACCGGAAAGAATCTCCTCTCCGCCTTCACGCGCCTCACCCGCCACACCCTCGCCTCCGGCCGCAACGACCGCCTCACCCTGGGCGGTGCCGACCTCTCGCCGGGAGACTGGCACTTCTCCGCCGATGGCAAGGCCCTCTTCTTCCTCGCCGAGGACCGCGGCCTCACGCGCATCTTCCGCCTGGCCACCGATGGTCTCGACGCCAGGCCCGCCGAGGTCTTCGCCGCCGGCACCAGCGGCTCGCTTACGGTCGGGCCCAAGTCGCTCTATTTCCTCAACCAGACCTTCAGCCGCCCCGACGAGGTCTATTCGCTCGAACTCGCCACCGGCAATTCCGCCCAGCTCACGCATCTCAACACCGCCCTCCTGGCCACCCTCGACCTCGGCCGGGTCGAACCGTACAAGTTTACCGGCGCCGGCGGCGATTCCGTCGAGGGCTGGCTGATCTATCCTCCCGCCTTCGACGCCACGAAAAAATATCCGCTGCTCCAAGTCCTCCACGGCGGACCGCAGACGATGGTCGGCGACAGCTGGACCCCGCGCTGGAACGCCCACGTCTTCACCGCCCCCGGCTACATCGCCACGTGGGTCAACCGCCACGGCTCGACCGGCTATGGCGAGAAATTCGTCGCCTCCATCGACGGCGCTTGGGGCGAAAAGCCCTACGAGGACGTGATGCTCGCCACCGACTTCCTCGCGAAAAAATATCCCTACGTCGACGCCACCCGCGCCGTCGCGATGGGCGGCAGCTATGGCGGCTACCTCGCCGCCTGGATCGCCGGCCACACCGACCGGTTCAAGGCGATCATCTGCCACGCCGGCGTCACCGACTTCGACACCCAGTACGCCGCCGACTCCGCCGTCTTCTGGCAGGACCCCGCCATGGCCGGCACCCCTTGGAAGAAGTCTCCGGCCTACGATGCGCAAAACCCGATGACGTACGCCGCCAACTTCAAGACGCCCACCCTCGTGATCCACAACGAACTCGACTACCGCGTCCCCGTTGCGCAGGGCCTGCAGTTCTACGCCGCCCTCCAGGGCCAGGGCGTCCCCAGCCGCCTCCTCTACTTCCCCGACGAAAACCACTGGGTCCTCAAGCCCCAGAACTCCGTCTTCTGGTACGGCGAGGTCCGCGACTGGATCAAGCGGTGGGTGAAGTGAGACCACCCGGGAGCGCGGGCCTCTGGCCCACTCGCATCAGAGCCCCAAGATTATTTTAGTCCACTCGGGAAACCGTTCAGGCCAGTCCGGCGGACGGTTGTGGACCTTCATGTCCGGGACCGCACGGTAGCTGACGATCGCACCGGTCCCCTTCAGAATCGCTCGATAGTCCTGGGCAAACTTCAGATTGCCCGGGTGCTCTTCCGCCCCCACGGAGATGAAATAGCGCTGGCTCTTGTTTTTCACACTCCCCGCGATGGGTCTCGGCTCCACGTCCGCACCCGGCGAGAGAATCATGGCGCCTGCAAATTCGTCCGGGTACCTGGCGGCCAGCTCCGCCGCCACCACCGCTCCCTGCGAAAATCCGTAGAGCGCCTTCCGGTTGAAGGTCACGTGAAACGTGCGCTCAGTCTCGGCCAGTGCCTTAACGACGTGCTCGTGGTCGGAGGCCACGTCGTCCGCCCAAACAAACGATGCCTCACCGATCTTCCTGGTCGCCGGAATTCCCACCAGTGCGATCCCCAGCTTGTTGATTGAAGCTTGGTAATGCTTGTCGTCACGAATCCGCGTCGGATTTGCGCCATACCCGTGTAGCCAGATCACCACCGGCAGAGGATCCGAATGATTCCAACCGCTTGGGAGAAGCACCACGCTGTCCTCGGCGCGGGCGACGGCACCGAGCACAAAAAGCGATGCGAGGAGGATGATTTTCTTCAGTACTGGTCTCATGAAAATCTTCGCCTCTACCGCGCACTTATTTGCCAACCCGTCCCTGAATCGCCGCCCACACCGCCTCACCCGTCGCGGGTGAGGCCAGCGGCACCTGCCCGCCCGCGGGCCCGAAGCTCGCCACCGCGTCGCGCAGGGCCTCGCGCACGGCGAAGGCCAGCATCAGGGGCGGCTCCCCCACGGCCTTGCTGCCGTGGATGGTGTTCGGCTGCGCCGCGTTATTCAGCAGCGTCACGTTGAACTCCATCGGGGCGTCGCTGATCGCGGGAATCTGATACGTGCTCGCGCTGTGCGTGAGCAGGCGGCCCTTCGCGTCCCACTTGAGGTCTTCGCTTGTCAGCCAGCCCATGCCCTGCACGAAGCCGCCCTCGATCTGGCCGCGGTCGATGCCGGGGTTGAGCGAGTTGCCCACATCGTGGACGATGTCGACCCGGCGCACCCGGCTCATGCCGGTGTGTCCGTCAATTTCGACCTCCGCCACCGCCGCGCCACACGCGAAATAGTGAAACGGCCGCCCCGCGCTCTTCGACCAGTCCCAGTAAATGCCGGGGGTCTTGTAGTAGCCGGTCGCCGCGAGGCTGACGCGCTCGCGGTAGGCATGGGAGCAGACCTTCCCAAACGGCGCCCGGTTCTGCGTGCCCCGCTCCACCGCGCAACCATGTTCGAAATCGATCTTGTCCGCCGTGGTGCCGAGCATGTCCGCCGCCACGGGCGCCAATCGCTCGCGGAGCGTTGTGCAGGCGGCGGCAACCGCCATGCAGTTGAGGTCCGCGCCGCTAGAGGCCGCCGTCGCCGAGGTGTTGGGCACCTTGTCGGTGGCGGTGGCCATGATCCGGATCGCCTCCGCCGGCAGGCCCAGCTCGCGCATCGCGACGCCCAGCATCTTCACATACAGCCCCTGCCCCATCTCGGTCCCGCCGTGGTTCACCTGCACGCTGCCGTCGCTGTAGATCAGCACGTAAGCCCCCGCCTGATTGTAGTGCGTCAGCGTGAACGAAATCCCGAACTTCACCGGCGTGATCGCCAGCCCGCGCTTCACGTGGGGGTGCGTCCGGTTCCAGTCCTCCACCTCCCGCTGGCGCAGCGCATACTGCGACTCCCGCTTTGCCTGCGCCCAAATCTGCTGGATCCGGTTGTCGCCGATGTCCTCGTGGTAGTGCGTGCGGTTAGTTTCGCCCGTGCCGTGATAGAGATTCGTCTCGCGCACAAAATCCGGCGCCAGCCCGCAGGCCCGGGCCACGCGGTCGAGAATCTCCTCGATCACCAGCATGCCCTGCGGCCCGCCGAACCCGCGAAACGCCGTGTGCGAGGTCGTGTGGGTCTTCGCCGCGCGGCCCGTGAAATGCACCGCGGGCAGATAGTAGGCGTTGTCCAGGTGGAACAGGGCGCGGTCCAAAATCGGCTGCGAGAGGTCGAGCGACCAACCGCCGTCCGACACCAGCTCCACGCGCGCCGCGAGGAGCTTTCCCTCCGGGGTGTGGCCCACGGAAAATTTCGCGTGAAACGGATGCCGCTTGCCCGTGAGCGACATGTCGAGGTCGCGGTCGAGCTGCACACGCACGGGCTTGCCCGTCTTCACCGCCGCGAGTGCGACGAACGCCGCCCACGCATTACCCTGCGTCTCCTTGCCGCCGAAGCCGCCGCCCATCCGCGGCGCCTGCACGACGACCTTGTGCCGCGCCACATGCAGCACCTCGGCCACGATGGCCTGGATCTCCGAGGGATGTTGGGTCGAGGAATTGACCAGCACCGAGCCGTCGTCGCC
>JAPLTR010000604.1 GCA_026398065.1 Verrucomicrobiota bacterium
GCTGAACTTCAACCCGACCAAGTTCTGGACCATCGCCGTTCCCTCACCGAAACGAAGTCCACCAGCGTCAACATCTCCTCCGCTGTCCAGCAGTGGATCGACCAGCGCATGCCCGTCTGGACCTCCATCGTCGACCCGAACCGCGACCCGACGCTGGGTACCGGCGCCTCTCAGGGCTGGGCCGCCGACGCCACCAACCCGAACCACCTCTGGTGGCTCCACAGCTACAGCGGCTCGCAGACGCCCCAGCAGAACTACTCGACCTTTGTCGATGCGCCCTACCGCGTCATCAAGCAGCAGGAGGGCAAGTCGAAGCCCAGCGTGCGCCGCTACAATTTCCGCTTCAGCACCAATTTCCAGCTGGCCGCCATCACCGACCATCCGGTCCTGAAGAAATTCAAGGTCGGCGGCGCCGTCCGCTGGGAAGACAAGGGCGCGATCGGCTACTACGGCAAACAGTCGCTCCCCGCCACGATCACCGAGCTCGATCCCAACCGCCCGATCTACGACAAGGCCCACGCCTACTTCGACGCGTTCGTCGGCTACCGCACGCGCCTCTTCAACGAAAAGATCGGCACCACGATTCAGCTCAACGTGCGAAACATCCAGGAGAGCGGACGATTGCAGGCCATCGGCGCCTTCCCCGACGGCACGCCCAACGCGTACCGAATAGTGGACCCGCGACAATTTATCCTCCAGGCCACCTTCGACCTGTAGGCCGTCCGCGCGCTCAGGAGGTCCGTCCGCCGGGTAGGCCGCCTGCTCGCAGGCGCTCGCCCGTCCACCCGCGACATTCGTTCTCCCCTCCAGTCCCTCCTGCCAGCGCCACCAACCCGCAGCGTGCCTCACTCCCAGCGCCGGTCCCCCGACCGGCGCTTTTTCATGATTCCCTCCCGCGCCGAACCGCGCTGTTCTTCACCCACCTTCGCGCCCCCCCAGTGACCGCCTCCCCCGCCCCCCCAGCGCCCTCCGCCCCACCCGCCCCCCGCGAGCAACTCCTGCGCTGGCTCCTGGCGCTCGGCGCGATTGCGACCCTGGTCTTCTTTTTCAGTCCCTCATGGGCCGCCTTTCACCTCTGGTCCCGCGTCCCCGAGCTATCCGGCATGATCGAGGTGCGACGCGGCGTCTCGGTGCTGGAGCAAGTCGCCTCGCCCGGCACCGCCGTCTCCGACCCGCTCCACGCCGCGATCCAGTGGCGTCTGCTCTTCCCCGCCCTCGGGCATTTCCTCGGCCTGCCGCCCTTCGCTGTCTTCGCGCTGGCGCACGTCGGCGCAGGCCTCGTCCTCGCCTTCCTCGTCACCCTGCTCCGCCGCGCCCGCTTCACCTGGGCCGACACCGCCCTCGCCACCGTCGCACTCGGCGCCGCCTCGTGGTTCTTCACCTCGACGGGCTGGCTCGGTTACTACGATTCCTGGCTGGCCCTCGGCCTCCTCTTGGTCGCCTTCGCCGACGCCCGCTGGGCCGTCTGGCTCGCCTGCCTCTGGGCGCCGTGGGTCGATGAACGCTTCCTCCTCGCCGCCCCGCTCGCCCTCGGTTGCCGTTGGTTGCACCGCCCCGACCGCTTCGATGTCCGTCGCGAGGTCGCCGTTCCCGCCGCCCTCCTGCTCGCGTACGCCGGCCTGCGCTTCGGCCTCCTCTCCGGCCGCACCGCTGCAGGGGCCACCGCCGGGGGTTACCTCACCGGGAAAAACTTCCTCGATGCCCCGCTCTCGCGCATCGCCCTCGGCGTCTGGGACGGCCTGCGCTCCGCCTGGGCGCTTGCCGCCGCCGCCGTCATCGTCCTCTGGCCGCAGCGCGCCCGCGCGCTCCTGCTCGCCGTCGCCTCGCTCGCCCTCCTCGCGCTCGGCCTCGCCACCGCCCAGGACTACAGCCGTTCGATGACGATGCTCCTTCCCGTCGCGGTCCTCGGCGTCCTCCTCGCCGCCGCCGCGCCCTGGCTCCCGCGCCTGCTGCGTATCGCCGTTCCCCTTACGCTTCTGCTCCCGGCGCATCACGTGATGAACGACCGGGTCAACCCCATCTTCTATCTCTACCACGAGCTCGCCGCCCTCGACACGCCGCCGCCCCTCGCGATGTCCGAGCTCTACGAGCTCCGCGCGATCCACGCGATGGAACGCGGCGAGTTCGCCGCCGCCCAGTCCGACCTCGCCCTCGCGATCCGGCTTGCGGCCAACCCCGCCTCGCCCGCCAAACAGCGCGGCATCCTCGCCGCCTCCCAGCAGCGCTGGGCCGACGCCCACCGCGACTTCTCCCTCATGGTCGAGCACGACGCCAAAAATCCCGACGCGTGGTTCATGCGCGCCCAGGCCAACCAGGCCCTCGGCAAATCCGCCGACGCCCGCGCCGATTTCGAACACGCCCGGTCCCTCGCGCCCGCCGACTGGCCCACCCGCCCCGATGTCGCCCGCTTCCTCGCGCGCCTGAATGCTCCCTCCGGCGGAAAATGAAATCGCCGTCTTCGCCCGCCCCTTCCACGTCCACTGCCTCCGGCCCTTCTCCCGGCTGGCTCGCAGTGCTGCTGTTCACGGTCACGCTTTGCGCGTACTTCCCGGCCCTCGGCGCAGGATTCATCTGGGACGACTCGGGCCACATCACCCACCCCGAGCTCCAATCCTTCGCCGGCCTCGTGCGCATCTGGACCGAACCCGGCGCGACCCAGCAGTACTACCCGCTCCTCCACTCCGCGTTCTGGCTCGAGCACCAGCTCTGGGGCGATGCGCCCTTCGGCTACCACCTCGTCAACCTCCTGCTTCACGCCACCGCCGCCTGCCTCTTTGCCGCTGTGCTCCGTCGCCTCGCCGTCCCCGGCGCGTGGCTCGCCGCCCTGCTCTTCGCGCTGCACCCGGTCTGCGTCGAGTCGGTCGCGTGGGTCTCCGAGCAGAAAAACACCCTCTCCCTCGTCCTCTATCTCTGCGCCGCCCTCGCCTACCTGCGCTACGACGCCGACCGCCGCCCCGCGCGCTACGCCGTCGCCACCGCGCTCTTCTTCGCCGCCCTCGCCACCAAGACCGTCAGCGCCACCCTCCCGGCCGCCCTCCTCGTCGTCTTTTGGTGGCAGCGCGGCTCGCTGTCGTTCCGTCGCGATGTGCTGCCCTTGCTCCCGTGGTTTGCGGGCAGCGCCCTCGGCGCGGTCGTCACCGCCTCCTTCGAACACACGCTCATCGGCGCCCAGGGCGCCGACTTTGCGCTCTCCGCGCTCGAACGCTGCCTTCTCGCCGGGCGCGTCGTGTGGTTCTACCTCGGCAAACTCCTCTGGCCCGCCGACCTGATTTTCATCTATCCGCGCTGGACCATCGACGCCGCCGTCTGGTGGCAATGGCTCTTCCCGCTCGCCGCCCTCGCCCTCCTCGGCGCGCTGCTCGTCCGCTCCCGCCGCAGCCGGGCCCCGCTCGCCGTCGCGCTGCTCTTCGGCGGCTCGCTGTTCCCCGCCCTCGGCTTCATCAACGTCTACCCCTTCGTCTTCTCCTTCGTCGCGGACCATTTTCAATACCTGCCCAGCCTCGCCGTCTTCGCCCTCGCCGGCACCGGCCTCGTCCGGCTCCCGCGCGCCGCGTCTCTCGCCACGACGGGCGTTCTCGCCCTCGTGCTCGGCGTCCTGACCTTTCAACAGACGCAGATCTACCGCGACCTCTTCACCCTCTACGGGGACACGCTCGCCCGGAATCCGGCCTGCTGGATGGCCCACACCAACCTCGGCATCGCCCTCGTGGACGCCGGCCGCACCGACGAGGCTGTGCCGCATTTCGAGCAGGCCCTGAAACTCTGCACGCCCTACGCCGAGGGGGAGAACAACCTCGGCGATGCCCTCACCCGCCTCGGGCGCGCCACCGAGGCCATCCCGCACCTCGAAACCGCCCTCCGCCTCCGGCCCAAGTACGCCGAGGCCCACAACAATCTCGGCATCGCCTTCATGGCCACCCACCGTGCCGCCGACGGCCTCGCGCAGTTTCAGGAGGCCGTCCGGCTCAAGCCGGACTACGCCGTCGCCCA
>JAPLTR010000138.1 GCA_026398065.1 Verrucomicrobiota bacterium
CGGCCGCCAATTCCAACCTCGCCCTCGGCAACGCCGGTCCCGCCGCCATCACCACGCTCATGCAGGACTCCGACGGCAGCGGCTCCCTGGCCGCCGTCGGGGCCAACGCCCGCGTCGGCCACCGCCGCTGGCTCCTCTTCCCCCAGACCCGCGAGATGGGCACCGGCGATGTCGGCGGCAACGGCACCACGTTCCTGTCGGCCAACGCCACCTGGATCATCGACGCCAACAACAACGGCCTCCGCCCCGCCACCCGCGAGCCCTTCGTCGCCTTTCCCGCCCCCGGCTACGTCCCTTACCAACTGGTCTTCCCCCGCTGGTCCTTCTCCTACGCCAACGCCGATTTCTCCGCCGCCACCGTGGCGATGACCCGCGCCGGCGTCTCCATTCCCGTCCGGCTCGAGTCCATCGCCACCGGCATCGGCGAAAACACCCTCGCGTGGATCTACGACCGGATCTCCGACCCCCTCGCCACCGCCGAGTCCCCCGGCCACGCCCGCCCCTCCGCCGACCTCGCCTACGGCGTCACGATCTCCGGGGTCAGGGTCGGCGCCACCACGCTGCCGCCGTTCACCTATACCGTCACCGTCTTCGATCCCGACACCGCCGGCCCCGACACCGTCCCCGTGGCTGTCTCCGGCCCGGCTTCGCCCGGCCTCGGTATCGGAAATACTTATACGGTCGCAAAACCCGCCTTCGCCGCCGGCTTCGAGTGGCGCACCGTCGCCCTCGCCGCCTTCTCCAAGGTCTTCAATGCCGAGGCCGGCCTCGACGGCCTCACCGCGACCACGACCACGGGCACGCCCCCCGTCGTCCAGTCCTCGACCGTCGGCGCCGGCACCGCCTCCTACCGGCTGTCGCACGTCAGCCCCCGCAGCACCCAGCTCCTCACCCTGCCCGGGACTTTTTTGGTCGGCTCCGGCGCGAGCGTAAACTTCCTCAGCCGCCTCGGCATCGTCACGGCGGTCCAGACCGCCCGCGTCCAGGCCTCCGCCGACGACGGCAGTTCGTGGACCGATCTCTACGCCCAGGCCGGCACCTCGCCCACCGACACCAACTCGCCCGCGTCCACCGACGCCGCGTTTGCGAACCGCACCGTCTCGCTCTCCGCCTACGCGGGCCGCACGGTGCGCCTGCGCTTCGCGTTCACCGCCGAGCCCACCGGCATCGCCTTTGTGCCCGCGGCCACCAACACCGTCGGCTGGTTCATCGACAACGTCGCCGTCACCGGCGTGCAGAGCGCCACCGCCGGCCCCTCCAATTCCGTCGCCGCCGGCTCTACGTTCTCCTTCACCCCCACCGCGGCCGACACCGTCGGTCTGCAGGCGCGCGGCGTCCTCTTCGGCGCCTATCCGCTTGAGTGGGGCCCGCCCGTCTCCGTCAACCCCCTCGTCGCCGGCGATCCCGCCAATCCCGCGCGCCTCATCAATCTCTCCGTCCTCACCGAAATCGCCGCCGCCGGCGACAGCTTCACCCTCGGCTACGTCGTTGGCGGCCCCCCCGTCCCCGCGGCCAAACCGCTCGTGATCCGCGCCGCCGGCCCGTCGCTCGGCGCCCTCGGCGTTACCGGCACCCTTGCCGACCCCAAGCTCGAAACCTTCGCCGCTGCCACCAGCAACGGCGGCAACGACGACTGGGGTGGCGCCGCCTCGCTCACCGCGGCTTTCCTCGCCGTCGGCGCCTTCCCTTACGCCAGCCCCGCCTCCAAGGACGCCGCCGTCGCGATCAGCCCCGCCTCGCGCGACAACTCCGTCGCCGTCTCCTCGGCCAACAACGGCACCGGCGCCGTCATCGCCGAAGTTTACGACGCCACACCGCCGGACCGTTTCACGCCCGCGACGCCCCGCCTCCTCAACGTCTCCGTCCGCAAACACCTCGGCTCCGGTCTCACCGCCGGCTTCGTGGTCGGCGGCACCGGTGCGAAGACCATCCTCATCCGCGCTGTCGGTCCCGGCCTGGCCGCCTTCGGCGTCGGCGGCACGGTCGTCGATCCGCAGCTCACGCTCTTCGCCGGCTCCACCAAGATCGGAGAAAATGACGACTGGGGCGGCACGCCCGCGCTGACCGCCGCCTTCACCAGCGTCGGCGCCTTTGCCCTTCCCTCCGCCACCTCCAAGGACGCCGCCCTCCTCGTTTCCCTCCCGCCGGGCCAGTACTCCGTCCTCGCCACCGGCGCGGCCAACACCTCCGGCGTCGCCCTCGTCGAGGTCTACGAGGTGCCATGATCTCCGTCTGAGCAGCGTCCGCCCCCAGGGAAATCGGCGTCCTGCAACACCGCCCCGCCTGCCGGGG
>JAPLTR010000794.1 GCA_026398065.1 Verrucomicrobiota bacterium
AACTTCGTCGGCAACGGCCCCTACGCCCTCAAGGAGTGGCGTCCCAACCAGGTCATCGTCGCCATCCGCTCCCCCACCTACTGGGACCGCGCCAAGGTGAAAATCGATGAACTCCATTTCCATCCCGTCGAGCTCTCCGACACCGAGGAGCGCATGTTCCGCACCGGCCAGCTCGACGTCACCTACGAGGTTCCGCTCAACAAGATTCCCGTCTACCAGAAGGAAAACCCCGGCTCGATCCGCATCGATCCCTACAACGGCATCTATTTCTACCGCTTCAACGTGAAGCGGAAACCCTTCGACGACGTGCGCGTCCGCCGCGCCCTCGCCCTCTCCATCGATCGCGAGACGATCGTGAAAAAAGTGATCCTCGGCGGCGAGCAGCCCGCCTACGATTTCACGCCCCCCGATCTCGCCGGCTACGTCAGCCAACACACGTTCAAGGCCGACCTCGCCGAGGCCAAACGCCTCCTCGCCGAGGCCGGCTACCCCGAAGGCAAGGGCTTCCCGAAGGTCGAACTGCTCTACAATACCCTCGAAAAACACCGCACCATCGCCGAAGCGCTCCAGCAGATGTGGCGCAAGAACCTTGGCGTCGACATCACGCTCTTCAATCAGGAGTGGAAGGTCTACCTCGACGCGCAGCACACCCAGAACTACCAGTTCCAGCGCGCCGGGTGGATCGCCGACTACGTGGACCCGCACGTATTTTTCGACCTCTGGGAAACCGGTGGCGGCAACAACGACACCAACTGGGGCAATCCCGAATACGACCGCCTCCTCCGCACCGCCCTCGACGCCAAGACCACGGAAGCCCGCTACGAGGTGTACCAGAAGATGGAGAAAATCCTCGTCGATGAGATGCCCGTGCTACCGATCTATTTCTACACCTACGCCCGCCTCGTCAGCCCGAAGGTGAAAGGCTATTTCACGACCCCGCTCGACAACTAACCCTGGAAATACGCCGACCTCGTGCCGTAAACGCCGACGCGCTCCCGGTTCGATCGCCGGCTCCGCCGGCCGTCGGTCTGTTCACGGCTACACGAGCGGCTGGAGCATATTAAGTAAAACTGTAGCCGCGGACCGGAGCTACAAGGCCGCCTGCTCGCAGGCGCTTCCACCGCCCACCCCTGACTTTTCTGCCGGCGTGCGCTGAGCCACCTGCCGTAAAAGCGCCAGCGAACTGGCGGCCTACCTGGCAGGCTACACTCCTGAACCACCCACGCCCGTGGCCTCACCGGCTACAGTTCAATTTAGACCGCTCTAGCTTTCAGATCCGTGTCTATCCGTGTTCATCTGTGGTCGACGTCCTCGTTCCGGCTTCACGCCCCGCCGGCTTTGAGCTGGTGGATCGCCACGCAATTGCCGTCCGGATCGAACACGGTCGCCATCCGGCACGCCGCGCCCTCCCACGGCTCGGTCTGAAATTTGACCGCCGACTGTTTCAGCCAGGCGATGGCCGCCGCGAAATCCTCCACCTCGAGCGCCACCGCGGCCCCATGCTTCGTCGGCTGCCAGTTCTCGTCGATCATGCTCGTGATGCCCAGCGTGGTCGGCCCGAGATCGTACTCGATCCACTCGCCCGCCTTGGAGGAAAATTGCTTCCCGGGCTTCAGCCCCAGCACCCTTTCGTAAAACGCCCTCGCCCGTTCGATCTGGGTCACCGGCAGGACGGTGTACGCAACGTGTTTGACGCGGATCACGGTTGCGACCTGATCCTCATTTCTTCTGCACGACCACCGCCGTGCCATAGCACAGCACCTCGACCGCCGCCCCCTTGGGTTCGACCGACGACGCATCGTAGCGGATGCCAATGATGGCGTTGGCGCCGAGCTGCGTCGCGTGGCGCTCCATCGCCTCATACGCCTGCCCGCGCGTCTGCTCGCACATCGTCGTGTAGGCGCCGATCTGCCCGCCGATGATGTTTTTCAATCCGCCCATGATCCCCTGCGAGATCGTGGGCGAGCGGACGATGATGCCGCGCACCAGGCCCTTGTGCTCGGTGATTTCGTAGCCGGGGATGTCAAACGTAGTGGAAGCGAGCATACGGTTTGAGGGACGGGGTGAATGCAGTGCCGGAGTTATATACTCTCGTCCTTCCGACGCTTCGGGGCCAGTAAAAAGCCCAGCGCATCGAACACCCCCGCGAACCGTTTCTCCCGCCCCAGATAGCGCTCCAGCACATAAAAGAGATAGTAGTAAAATCGGCAGCACGCCCAGACCGTCACCCCCAGCAGCACGGCCGTCCTGAGCGTCGGACTCTGCGCGATCAGCAGTCCCCCGGCCGCGATCCCCGCCACCGCGAAGAGGATGCCTTTCAGGTGAATGAGCCAGGGGGTTTTCAGGTCGCCGGTGAGTTTCATGAGGACGGTGTTCCCAACATGACGCCCCGCCCCGCGCCCGAGATACCCCGATCGTTTCGCACGCCACCGCTCTACGTCGCGGCGGCCAATCCGACAGCTCTCCCTCACGGGTGCCCGTCACCACTTGAGCCGCAAAAAGTCCCAGCTCACCATCGTCTGCGGCGCCTTGAATTTCGCGTCTTTCGCCAGGATGTTCACGTGCGGCCACATGCCCGCCTCGAAGCGTCCCCCGCCGTAGAGGCGCCCACCGCCCTGCAGAGTGAAAGGCCCCGTCGGCTCCGGCAGTTCCATCGGCCCCACCGGCACGACGTATTTCCCTTTCACGACATAGCGGTCCATCGTGACGACCGAGGACGCCGCCGGGGAAGGGCTCGCCGGCGCCGCCGAAGCCTTGTCCGGCTCAGTCACCGCCGTTCGCGTGACCGGGTCCAGCCGAACTCGCGGCAAGGGCGCCCCCATCGTGGACGATTTCTCCTCACCGACGGCCACACCGGCGGCCAGCACCGACCATGCTAGAAGGGTAAGGGGTCTCATGGGAATTATGACCGCGCCGACCCGGTCAGGTTCACTCAAAATGACCCCCCAAGTCGAGCCCGCGCCGCCCCGCGGCTCCCGGCCCCAAATGGTTTCGCGCCCGCCACCCTCCGGGGCCAGAAGCCCGCCCCGCTTTCCGCCCCCGGCCCACCGCCTCCGGCGCCTCCCCCAACCGCGCCTTCCGCCGCGAACGCTTCCGGAAAGGGTCGTTCGACCCCGACCGAGGTCCCGACGCCATCCGCCTTTTGTTCTTTTTATATACTTGTGAGTTGATTCATACCCAAAAAGGCGCTATCCTCGACCCCATCTCCCAACCGCAGCCCCCATGAACACGGATCGCCCCGATACCGCAGCCTTCTCGCGCCCGCCCGAAACGGACGCCCGTTCCGCGCGTGGCCGGGCCGGACCCACCGGGCCGACCGCCGCCTCCAGCCGAATCCGACCAAATCCAAGTAAATCCAACCAAATCGCACCACCTCCGACCTCATCCAACCTTCCCCCCCCCTCCGCCATCGACCGGCCGCGCGCCGCCCCCTCCCCGACCCCTCCCCATCGGCTCAGCCGGTTTTTGCGCTTCCGGATGTTCTTACGGCCAGACCAGCCAGCCGCGCTCAGGGCAAATCCGACCGAATCCGACCAGATCGCACCAAATCCAAGTAAATCCAACCTCCTCTCACCGCCCGAAGCCAACGCCCCAGTCCCCCGACCCTAAACACCCCCACCCGCCTCATCCACCCGCCTCGTCCACCCGGACCGCCCACCGCGGCCCCGCCCTTTTGGCGTCCAGCCTGCTTACGTTATGCTTCCCGATCTCTCTCCCTTCGCTCCACCTCCGCTTTATCCTCCGCCGACCAGGCCGCACTAAGTTTCCCTTGCCATCCCCCGCCTCAGCCCCCGCCATTCCCTAGCCGCTCTCCCGCCACATGTTCCGTTTCATCACGTCGCGTTTCCTCCAGTCGCTCCTCGCGCTCTTCCTCGTCATCACCGCGACGTTCTTCATGGTGCGCTTCGTGCCCGGCGGCCCCTTCACGGCCGAGAAGGCGGTGACGCCCGAAATCCTCCGCAATCTCGAGGCCCACTACGGTCTCGATAAGCCCCTCTGGCGGCAATACCTTGACTACCTCGGCAGCCTCGCCCGCGGCGACCTCGGCCCCTCGTTCAAATACCCCAACCGCACCGTCAACGAGATCATCTTCGACAAGGTCCCCGTCTCCGCCGAACTCGGCGCCATCTCCCTCGCCGTCGCCCTCTTTCTCGGGATCTCCCTCGGCACTCTCGCCGCCATCCGGCGCAATACCTGGGTCGACTACGTCGCCTCGGGCTTCGGCATGACTGGCATCTCGATTCCAACCTTCGTCGTCGGCCCGCTCCTCGTCCTCGGCCTCGCCATCCACATGGGCTGGTTCAATGCGTCGGGCTGGTACGGCCCCGCCGACCGCTTCCTTCCCTCGCTCGTCCTCGGCATCGCCTACGCCGCACCCATCTCCCGCCTCACGCGCGGCGGCCTCCTCGAAGTCCTTAACCAGGACTTCATCCGCACCGCCCGGGCCAAGGGCGCCTCCGAGTTCCGCGTCGTCACCCGCCACGCCCTGCGCGGCGGCCTGCTCCCGGTGGTCTCCTGGCTCGGCCCTGCCATCGCCGGCATCCTCACCGGCTCCTTCGTCATCGAGACGATTTTCCAGATTCCCGGCATCGGCCGCGAGTTCGTCAACAGCGCCTTCAACCGCGACTACACCCTCGTCCTCGGCACCGTCATCCTCTACGCCGTGCTGATCATGGCGCTCAACCTCGCCGTCGACATCGCGCAGGCCTGGATGAACCCCAAGGTCCGCCTCGAATCCTGAGCCGCCATGACGACCGCTCCCGCCACCCTTCCCACCGCCGTCCCCGAGCCCGTCGAAAAGGGTAACTCCCTCTGGCACGACGCCTGGCTGCGTCTCAGCAAGAACAAGCTCGCCGTCTTCGGCATGGGCGCCCTCGCGATCATCACGCTCGCCTGCCTCTTCGGCCCGCTGATCTCCCACTACGGCTACGAGGAGCAAAACCTCGAGCTCGGCGCGACCGCCCCGAGCGGCGCCCACTGGCTCGGCACCGACACCCTCGGTCGCGACCTCCTCGTGCGCCTGCTCTCCGGCGGCCGTATCTCCCTCGCCGTCGGACTCGCCGCCACCTTCGTCGCCCTCACGATCGGTGTCGTCTATGGCGCCGTCGCCGGCTACTTCGGCGGCAAGCTCGATGCCGTCATGATGCGTTCGGTCGACATCATGTATTCGATGCCCTTCCCGATTTTCGTGATCCTGCTGATGGTCCTCTTCGGGCGAAACATCATCCTCCTCTTCGTCGCCATCGGCGCCGTCGAGTGGCTCACCATGGCCCGCATCGTCCGCGGCCAGGTGATGTCGATCAAGAAAATGGAGTTCATCGAGGCCGCCCGCTCCCTCGGCCTCGGCCGCCGCCGTATCATCTTCCGCCACATCCTGCCCAACGTCCTCGGCCCGATCATCGTCTACACGACGCTCACCATCCCCGGCGTCATGCTGCTGGAGGCCTTCCTCAGCTTCCTCGGCCTCGGCGTGCAGCCGCCGATGAGTTCCTGGGGCGTGCTCATCAAGGACGGCGCGGAAAAGATGGAGGAGTTCCCCTGGCTCCTGATCTTCCCCGGCACGATGTTTTCCCTCACGCTGTTCTCCCTGAATTTCCTCGGCGACGGCCTCCGCGACGCCCTCGACGTCCGCTCCTCCAAAGATTGAGGTGGAACGAAACGCGCCCGCCGCGTTCAATGGCCGGCCGCATGATCCAGCGCTTCCGCCCTTATTTTAAGTACCTCCAGCCGCACCGCGGACTGCTGAGCTTCGCGATCCTGTGCGGGATCCTGGCGGGCGTCGCCTCAGGCTTTGGACTGCCCTACATGGTGAAGAAGGTCTTTCCCGTGATCTTCGCCAAGGATGCCCTGCCCCTCACGCCTTGGGAGCTCACCAAGGTCACACTCTGGATTCCCGCGGTCTTCCTCGTCCGCGGCGTCGCCACCTACCTCAACACCTATTTCATCCAGCTCGTCGGCACCCAGGTGCTGGAAACCATCCGCCTCGATTTCTTCCGGAAGCTCCAGGTCCTCCCGCTTTCGTTTTTTCAGAAAAATTCCACCGGCGACCTGCTTTCCCGCGGCCTCGCCGATGCCAACCAGCTCCAGGTCACCCTCACCACCGTCGCCAACGAGATCGTCCGCAGCCCCGCCAGCCTGATCGGCTCCATCGGCATCGTCGCATGGATCGCCTACGAAGAGCAGGGCGTCGCGCTCGTGCTCGTCACCCTCGCCGTCGTTCCGCTCTCCGTCCTCCCCATCCGTTACGTCGGCAAGAAACTCATCAAGCGCGCCGGCCAGATCCAGGCCGAGCTCGGCGGTGTCACCAGCATCTTTAGCGAAAACCTCAGCGCCACCAAGGAAGTCCGGGCCTTCAATCTTGAAGAACGCGAGCTCGCCCGCTTCGGCCGTGCCTCGCAGACGCTGATCCGTGCGCAGATGAAGTTCGTCAAATACGAGAAGGCGCTCACTCCGCTCATCGAGATCATCTCCGCCGTCGGCATCGCCTTCACCCTCCTCTATGCCTACAAGGTTCATCTCTCGCAGGAGACCTTCATCACGCTCATCACCGCCCTCTACGCGAGTTACGAGCCGATCAAGAAACTCGGCAGCCTGAACAACGAGCTGAAGCGCGGCCTCGGCGCCCTCGACCGCCTCGAAGAGGTCCTCCAAACCCACGTCGCCATCGTCGACTCCCCCGACGCCCGCCCGCTCGGCCGCGCGCACGGCGCGCTGACGTTCGAAAACGTCAGCTTCTCCTACCAAGCTGGCGAGATCGTCCTCAACCAGGTCTCCGTCCAGATCCCGGCCGGCACCGTCTGCGCCCTCGTCGGTCCGAGCGGCGCCGGCAAGTCCACCTTCGCCAATCTCGTCCCGCGCTTCTTCGATCCGGTCGGCGGTCGCGTCCTCCTCGACGGCCACGATCTCCACTCCCTTCGTCTCGCCGATCTCCGGCGCAACATCGCCATCGTCTCGCAGGACCCTGTCCTCTTCAACGACACGATCTACGAAAATCTCCTCATCGCGCGCCCCGAGGCCACGCGTGAGGAACTCGAGGCCGCCGCCCGCGCGGCCTATGCCCACGAGTTCATCCTGAGCTTCCCCGCCGGCTACGACACCGTCGTCGGCGAACGAGGCGCCCGGCTCTCCGGCGGACAAAAGCAGCGCCTCGCCCTCGCCCGCGCCTTCCTCCGCAACGCCCCGATCCTCATCCTCGACGAGGCCACCAGCGCCCTCGACAGCGACAGCGAGGCCGCCATCCAGGCGGCCCTCAAGCAACTCGTCGTCGGCAAGACCGTGCTGATCATCGCACACCGTTTTTCCACCATTCGCGACGCCACGAAGATCATCGTCTTCGACGCCGGCGAGATCGCCGCGATCGGCAGTCACGCCGAGCTCTACGCCGCGAACCCCCTCTACCGCTCGCTCTACGACCGTCAGACCGCCTCGGCCTGAAGTTGGCCGCGGCGCGATGTGCAGCGCGGGCTTGCCGCGTCCCGCCCTCTCGCGCCAACTCGCCCCCGCATGTTTGCCGACGCCCCACACGTCCTCGTCATCCGCCGCCGCTACCTCGGCGACATCGTCCTGCTCGGCAGCGTCCTGCGCAACCTCCGCCTCCACTGGCCCACCGCGCAGCTCACCGTCCTGACGGAACCCGCCTACGCCGACGTCCTCGCCCTCAACCCTGACGTCAACACCGCGTTCACATTCCCCCGCGCCCTCGCCGAGTGGCCGTCCTTCCTGGCCGCCCTCCGCCGCGCGCGCTTCACCCATGTCTTCGACTTCGACAACACCGAGAAGACCTCGGTGATCACCCGCTTCACCGGCGCGCTCCTCCGCGTGGCCTTCGACCGCGAGCTGATCAAGTTCCGCTACCCCCGCCTCTACACGCACTCGGCCAAGGTCACCAATGCGTTCTACGACTCGAACCACATCACCGAGACTTACCTCCAGCTCCTCAAGCCCCTCGGCGTCCCCATCGCCACCCGCGATGTCCGTCTCGTTCCCCAGGCCTCGGACCTCGCCGCCATCGCCCCGCTCATCGGCGGCCTGTCGTCGAAATCGAAAAGTCCAAATCGAAAATCCAAAATCCTGATCCATCCCGGCAGCCGCAGTGCCTTCCGCATCTGGCCCGCCGAGCGCTTCGCCGCCGTGGCCGACCGCCTGCAGGACGAGCTCGGCGCCCAGGTCTTCCTCGTCGCCGGCCCCGCCGAACAGGCCCTCGTCCGGGAAATCCGCTCTCACGCCAAGACTCACCTCGTCGCCCTCGACCGCGCTTTTTCCGTCGGCCAGTTCGCTGCGCTCCTCGCGCAGTTCGACGTGTTCCTTTGCCACGACAGCGGTCCGATGCACGTCGCCGCCGCGGTCGGCACACCAGTCGTCGCGCTCTTCAGTTCGCAAAACGCCACCATCTGGCGCCCGCTCGGCGAACGCCACACCGTGCTCCAAACCTCGCTGCCCTGCGCCTGCTTTCCCTCCGGCCAGTTGCCCGTCCCGTGCGTCAAGGGCGACTCCTACCGGAGCTACTGCGTCCGCCAGCTCGACGTCGAAACCGTCTTCTCAGCCGTCCGCACCCGCCTCACATCCGGAAGGCGATGATCGTGTTCGCCACGCCGACGATCTCCGCGAAACGCCCGGCCTTGATCTCCTCGAAAATCGCCCGCGTCACGCCGTCCGCCCGGCTGCCGAAATCGTGAAACGCGATCACGCCGCCGCGCTTCACAAACGGTGACCACGCGAGGATGTCCGCCTTGCACGCCTCGTAGGAGTGATCGCCGTCGATGAAGATAAAATCGACGGTCCCTTTCATTTTCTCCAACTGCTTCGCCGCCGCCAGCGAATCGCTCACGACGGGCTCCGCGCGCTCCGCGAACCCCAGGTCGGCGAAATTCCGCTGAAAGATCTCCAGCGTGCTCGCCTTCCCCATCGACTGGAAATGCCGGTTGTACCACGCCGCATCCTCGCCGCAGGTCGAGAGCCCCTGAAAGTTGTCCACCGCATGGATCTTCGCCGCGCCCTTCAGCCCGCCCGCAATGAAGCAGGTCGAAGCCCCCATCCAGGAGCCGACCTCGATCACCTTCGCCCCCGCCGGCAGGTCGCTCGCCAGTTGAAACAGGTAACCGCGCTCCGGAAAGCTGCCCATGTCGTCCGTCTTGAAGTGCCGCGCGATGCGCAAAAACTCGTCCCAGTTCAGGTCGCCGCGGCGCTTCCGCGCCCCGCGCAGGAACCGCCCGCACTTCTGTGCAAACCGGACATCACGAACGAGGGGCCAGTGCTTGAACGCCATCCGCCCAGAGAACGCGCCCCGGTGCCGCGCGGGAAGCCTTTTTTTCCCGGGCGTCGGGCTTGCCGCCGACGCCCCGACCGCAAGACTCGGCCTTTCATGACGCCGCCCGCGCCATCGCCTCCGCTCAAAGTCACCGTCGCGATTCCGACCTACAATCGCGCCGATTTCCTGCGCCAGACGCTGGCGGGCCTGGTCGCGCAGCAGTTCCCCCGCGACCACTTCGAGATCCTCGTCCTCGACAACAACTCGACCGACCACACCCGCGCCATCGTCGCCGAATTTGCCTCCGCCCGCCCCGCGCCTCGCTATGTTTTGGAAACGCAGCAGGGCCTCGACTATGCCCGCAATCGCGCGATCGCCGAGGCCCGCGGCGAGGTTATCGTCTTCGGGGACGACGACATCCTCGTGCAACCCGACTGGCTCGCGCACATGGCCGTGCCGCTTCTTGCCGATCCCGCGCGGCGCATCGGCTCCGTCGGCGGCGAGGTCATCCCGGTGTTTCCCGACGGCCTGCCCCCGTGGGTCGCCGAGTGGCACTCTCCCCTCGCCTTCCGCCCCGACCTCGGCCCGCTGGAGGCCCGCCACTCCCCGATGGGCGCCAATCTCGCCTTCCCCAAGTGGGTGTTCGACAAGCTCGGACTCTTCCACACCGCCCTAGATCGCGCCGCGGGCAACTACTTCTCCGGCGGCGACAGCGAGATGATCCGTCGCGTCCGCGCCGCCGGCCTCGAGGTCTGGTTCGCCCCCGCCGCCGCCGTGAAGCACCAGATGCCCGCGAGCCGCACCACGTTCAAATACGCCTCGCGCCACGCCTTCGACTCCGCCCGTTCGCGCGTGATCGACCGCGCCGGTCAGCCTGGCGCCACCACCTATCTCGCCGGACGTTTTGTCGGGAATATTTTCAAAGCCCTGGGCT
>JAPLTR010000741.1 GCA_026398065.1 Verrucomicrobiota bacterium
CCTCGGCATGCTCCTCGCGATCCCACTCACCGCGTTTTTCGTGACGGCGTGGCGGCTGGCGAAGCAGAAGTACCTCACTCATTCGCATGGCTGAGCGCCCCCCGCCCGACGAATGCGCCAACTGCGGCGCCGAGATCCCCCGCCGCGCCCGCGCCTGCCCCGCGTGCGGCGCCGACGAACGCACCGGCTGGCGCGAAACCACCGACTCCGTGTACGACGGCCTCGACCTCCCCGACTCCGCCTACGCCGACGAACCCGCCCCCCGCCCCGTCCGCCGCGGCCTCGCGTGGTACTGGTACCTCGTGGCCGTCCTCCTCCTCGCCGGCCTCGTGCTGGGGATCGTGGGCCTGCGCTGAGCCGGCGGCCACCACCCGGCGGCCGCGACACCCCCTTCTCATCCCCGGTCACCCCGCGCCCTCCGTGCCCTCGGATCGGCCCCTCCGTGTCCTCCGTGACGAGACCTTTCCCCGCGCCGCCTCGGCGTTTCTCCTTCCGTTCACCCGTCCGCGCCCTTTGCGTGAGGCATGGCGTGGGACATTGTTTTCCAAAAAGGCGTCCACCTCCCGCAGATCGGCTGGTGGCTCGACGCGCAGGCGCGCGCCGAGCGCTCCTTCGTGTCGCACGCGCACTCCGACCACATCGCCCGCCACAAGGAGGTCCTCTGCACCCCCGGCACCGCGCGCTTCCTCCACGCGCGCCTCCCCGGCAAACGCCTCGTCACCGAGCTGCCCTTCGGCCAGCCGCACGCCCTCGAGTTCGGCGTGCAGGCCACCCTCCATCCCGCCGGCCACATCCTCGGCTCCAGCCAGATTCTCCTCGAATCCCCCGACCACGGCTCGCTGCTCTACACCGGCGACTTCAAGCTCCGCCCCGGCCTCGCCGCCGAGCCCTGCGCCACGCCGCGCGCCGACACCCTCATCATGGAAACGACGTTCGCCCTCCCGCGCTACGTCATGCCGCCCGAGGCCGAGGTCATCGCCAACCTCATCGCCTTCTGCCGCCAGTCCATCGCCGACGGCGCCACCCCCGCGCTCCTCTGCTACAGCCTCGGCAAAAGCCAGGAGGTCCTCCGCGCCCTCGCCCCCGCGGGTATCCCCGTGATGCTCCACGCCGAGACTCTCCGCCTCACGCAGATCTACGAAAAGCTCGGCGTCACGTTTCCGCCCCACCGGGAGTTCGACCACCGCGAGGCCGCCGGCCACATCGTGATCTGCCCGCCGCACTCGCAGGGCCTCCTTAGCCGTATCCTCTCCGTCCGTACGGCCGTCATCACCGGCTGGGCCATCGACTCGGCCACGCTCTACCGCAGCCGCGCCCACGCCGCCTTCCCGCTCTCCGACCACGCCGACTACCCGGGCCTCCTGAAGTTCGTGGAGCTCGTCCAACCGAAGCGCGTATACACCCTCCACGGCTTCGCCCGCGAATTCGCCGCCACCCTCCGCCAGCGCGGCCTCGAAGCCTGGGCCCTCGGCCACGCCAACCAGCTGGAGTTCCCCCTGCCGGCTTAATTCGTCATCGCCCTTCCGCGTCCGGTCGCTTTTTGTCCGCGCATCCCATGGTCCTGAAACTCGCCCTTTTTCTGCTCACCGCGCTCACGCTCGCGGCCCAGACCAAGCTGGCGATCCGTGACGGCGAGATGTTCACCTACAAGGTCTCCTGGGCCGTTTTGCCCGGCGCCGGCGAGATCACCGTCTCCGCCGCCACCGATGCCACCGGCCCCGTCCCGCGGCTCCGCGTCCTCACCACCACCCGCACCAAGGGCCTCGCCCGCGCCCTCCTGCCCTTCGACGCCCGGGCCGAGTCCCTCTTCGATCCCGTCACCGGCCGCCTCCTCGCCCTCAGCGAGTCCAACGAGCAGCGCAAGAAGAAGGCCGCGCACTCCGTCACCTTCGACTACCAGGCCGCCCAGGCCCTCTACACCGGCGCCAATCCCGCCGATCCCGCGCGCCCGCTCCCCCTGCCCGCCGGCGACCCGATGGACCTCATCACCTGCCTCGTGCAGACCCGCTCGTGGATCCTGAAGCCCGGCGAATCCCGCGACGCCCTCGTCCTCTTCGACGACGACTTCTACGAACTCACGATCCATGCCGCGCGCTACGAGGAAGTCCGCACCGCCTTCGGCACCGTCAACACCCTCGTCCTCGAGCCGCGCATGGAAAAAACCGCGCCGAAGGGCATGTTCCGCAAGGGCGGCACGGTCCGCGTCTGGATTTCGCAGGACGAGCGCCGCCTCCCCGTGAAATTCGAGGTCGAGTTCAAGATCGGCACCGGCGTCGCCACGCTCATCCAGTACGATCCGCCGCCGGCCACGGCTCCTCCGATCACGCTCACTGCGTCCACCGCGGCTCCCGGCGTGCCCGTCACCACCACCGCTGCTCCGGCCACCGGTCAGCCCGCCGCCGCCCCCTCGTCGGCGGCTGCCCCCACCGTTCCCCCCACAGAACCGACCGCCGCTCCCTCGCCCACCACGGCCGTTGCCCCCGCCGCCCCCCCGGCCACCCCCGCGTCGCCCGGCCCGACCACCCCGCCCGCGGGCCGCCCCCGCCGCGCCCGCGACTCCCGGCGAGGCCTCGCCTCCGCCCGCGGCCCCCGCACCGGATGCAAAGAATCCTCGTTCTTAGGGGCGGAGCCCTCGGCGATTTCATCGTCACGCTGCCCGCCCTCGCGCTGCTCCGCGCGCGCTGGTCCGCCGCCCGGATCGACCTCGTCGGCAACGCCACCGCCGCCGCCCTCGCCCTCGACGCCCGCCTCCTCGACCGCGTCCACTCGCAACACGAGTCGCGCTGGAGCGCCCTCTACGGCGACGCCCCGCTTGCCCCCGACTTCGCCCGCGAACTCGCCGCCTTCGACCTCGTCCTGAATTTCTGGCCCGACCCCGACGGCGACCTCCGCCGCCGCTTCCCCCTCCACCCGGCCCAAACCTTCCTCTCGGCCGCCGCCCTCCCCACCCGCGCCCCCGCCGCCGCGCATTATTGCGAACCCCTCGCCGCTTTCATGAGAGCGCGGGCCGCTGGCCCGCCTCATGGGGTAGGGCCCGACCTCCGGGCGGGCCGTCAGGACATCCCCCCACCCACCGCGAGCGCTGCGCCCCCCGGCCCGCCCGGAGGTCGGGCCCTACCGTTCTCCGACGAGCCCGCGCCCCTCTGGCACCGCCTCGCCACCCCCGCCCCCGACGCGCGCCAGATCGCCATCCACCCCGGCAGCGGCTCCCCGCAAAAAAACTGGCCCCTCTCCCGCTGGGTCGAACTCTGCACCTGGCTCACGCGCGAACACCGCGCCGACCTCCTGATCGTCACCGGCGAAGCCGACCCCACCGCCGCCGCGACCCTCGCCCCCTTCGGCACCGCCGCGCACCAGCTTCCGCTCGCCGACCTCGTCGCGCGCCTCGCCCGCTGCCGCCTCTTCCTCGGCCACGACTCCGGCATCAGCCACCTCGCCGCCGCGTGCGGCGTCCCGAGTCTCCTCCTCTTCGGCCCCACCGACCCCGCGATGTGGGCCCCGCCCGCCCCCCACGTCACCGTCCTCCGGTCCGGCCACCCGCTCGATTCCCTTTCCGTCGCCAGCGTCCAGTCCGCCCTCGCCGCGCGAATGAACTAATGGGCTCATCGCATACCCTTCCGCGACGGCCCGACAGCGTGGTAGCCGAAATCGTCAGCCTTTGGATCGTCCCAACGCCCACGACCCCGGCCCCCGTGATTGGCTAGAAGGTTTTGGAATGGATTCTACGGTGGGAGCGCCCCAATCACCCAGCACTCCGGGCACGCTTGATGATCGGAAGCGCAAATCAGGGCTTCGCCAAAATTTCAGCGATGGCCAGTCGCGTCACCCGAAACTCCACCACTTTCGCTTCCGCTCAAACCGGCACAACGACACCTCAAAGGGATCAATGCCTCCGTCAGCTCCTTCCAACTGAAAACTAAACAGGTCGAGCAACGCCGCCTCGCCGAGTTCCAGCGGATGAAAGGGCAGCGGATAGCCGCCGCTGTCGTCCGGGTCATCCCCGCCCACTGGCCGCTGACCATTCCAAAAAGGCTGCTCAAACGCTCTCCGCTCCCCAATGTCCTCGATCACTCCATTGTCCGGACTGACACTCAGGGATCGGATCAGGGTCCCATCGTCCCAGATCGCGTAGGCAAACCAGTCCACCACGCTGTGCATCGCATGCAGGGTGACGAATCGGCTCCCTCCACGTTTGCGATATCGCCGGTCGAGGGTGGACGGTCGGTCCGGAGCAAACTCCGCGGCCGACACGATGCTCAAATCCGGAAAGCAGCCGGCGTAGACTTCGCTCCCTCGCGGATAGGCTTCCGCCAGGCTGGCATCCTGATCGGGGCCAAACTTGTGGGATGGAAAGAGGTCCTCCACGAGACGGCGGGTCGCAGCGCGGTCCGGTTCGGGGAGCAAACGCAGCGTCTCCCGGGCATCTCCGTTGCAGAACGCGATCAGGCAGGTCTTGGCTCCCATGGTTTCAAATCCTCAGGCTGAACATCCGTGATCCGCCATGCCGTCAGGGGTTAATCTCGGACCGTGGCTGATCCGGTTTCGTCCGGAGAAAAATGTCGTCGCGGCCCTGGGTGGCAAAAAACTCTCCGGAGACCACCTCTTTGTCGGAGCCAATCTTGTACGGATAGTACATCGTCACCGACATACCGTCGCGATGATCCAAATCGACCGCGATCGCATCGGTCTTTTCGGTTCGGCCGGGAGGAACGACCCGGACGTCATAGACCAACGCGCACGCCAGCAGCTTCCCGGACGCTCCTTGTTCCCGATAGCCCCTCTTCAGGAGCGTGATGATCTCCCTGGACCTCGGATGTTCGTCGCCTGTGTCGCCTGCGACCGAGGTGATTTTCCCGTCGAGCCCCATCGTGGCGCCGTAGGGAAAAAATTCGGCGTGCTGTTCGAGCATTGTATGCGCAAGCGGTCGAGCCGCAGCCAAGAGTTCTTCGAGCTGCTGTTTTTGCGCCGATCGGTCAACCGGCGCCGCGACGGCGGCGGACGCTCCGAGTAGCACCGCGATGGACTCGATGATGCGCATGTTTTGCAGGCCCAACCATGGCCATACCGGACCGGGGATCGAGGCCGAAATCCACCACCGCCACCAGCTCAGCCGGCGGAGCCACCACCGCCGCTCGCGAACGAGAGCACCGCCACACCGGCTGTTTCGAGAGCCGTCAACCGATGGTTCTTATTTTCCACTTAATAGTTGCTTAATACCCGAAAAGAGGCATACCTCGCTTCAGCCTCAACCCAGCACCGCCGATGAACCCGACCCGCCCCGGACACCCTCCGTCGCGCAGCGCTCCTGCGTTCCGCCCGGGCGGTCGCGTCCCCGCGACGCGGAACCGTGCCGGCGCGCCTCCTCTGCCCTGGCCACATCGCACCACCCGGCCCGTTCCCTCCGGCCAGATCCGACCAAATCCGGGTAAATCCGACCAGATCAAGGTCGATCAAGGCAGATCAAGGTACCTCCCGCGGCCGGCACCGGAAAGGTTGGCCACCCAAAGTCACGAACGGCGCGACAAGAGGGAGCGTTCGCGGCGGCGGGGGGAGCGCCCGGTTTCAGCCGGTCCGGAATTTATACTCCTTCTCGGCTTTTTCGTGGCCCATCAGGCAGGCCGCTCCCGCCCGCTCATCGCGACCGGCGCGGCAGCGCGGCGACCCGCCCCGCTCACCCGTTCCGCCACTACCACCAATCCGGTATCCGACCGCATCCGGCCAAATCCGAGCAAATCCGACCAGATCAAGGCAGATCAAGCCTCCCGCAGATCACACGGATGCCCGCGGATGGCGTCCGCTCCCGCTCACTCATCGCGACGGGCGCGGCATCGCGACGACCCGCACCCCTCGCGCGTTCCGGCACCACCACCACTCCGGCATCCGACCACATCCGAGCAAATCCGACCAGATCAAGGCAGATCAAGCCTCCCACGGATCGCACGGATGCCCGCGGAGGGCGGCAGCATCGCCGGCAAAGTCCGCTCCCCTCCACGGATTCCCCGTCTTCCACGGACCGGCATCGTCCCGCCCTTATGAGACCTCTCCGCGCCATCCGCGGTAAAATGAATTTCTCCGACTCCGCGCCCGCGCCCCGTCCCGCCCGATCACGCCGCTCCCGAGGTAAATCGCACCCAATCCAACCAAATCCAACCTCCCCCAAGGCCACCTGATTGAACCGGAGCAAACGAAGGCCACGGAGCCTCGAAAAGCCCACGCCTCCGTGCCCTTCGTTTCCTCCTGTAAAAATCCGCTGCCTTTGCTCCACCGCTCCGCCGCCCCTCCCTCCCGGCCGCCTGCCCTCATGTCACTTCACCCCCGCCTTCTCCCTTTGCGCCCTGATCGCCAGCGCGGCCACGAAGTCCTTTGCGAGCACGAACCGCCACGGCTTCCCCGCCCACTCCAGCCCCGCGTAGTCCACCCCGATCCGCGGGGTCGCCGTCACGGCCCCGCGCGGGATCTTCACGCCGCGGTCCTCCACCCAGAGCCCGGGCCCGGTTCCATCGATCCCGCCCGCGTCCTCGGTCGCGGCCGTGCCGTTCAGCGCCCGCCCGATCCCCAGCGCCTTCGTCACGCGCCCCGGCCCGATCGCGCCCTCGACCCCGCGCACCAGCACCGCCGCCGGCCAGCCCTCTGGCCCCACCACCAGGTTCAGCATCTCGTGGATCCCGTAACACAGGTAAACATACCACACGCCGCCCGCCGCATACATCACCTCGGTCCGCTTCGTCCGCCCGACCCGCGCATGGCACGCGAGATCGCGTTCGCCATCATAGGCTTCGGTTTCGACGATCATGCGCGCGTCGATCCGCCCATCCGCGTGGCGCCGCACCAGGTGCTTGCCCAACAGCCCGCGGGCCAAAGCAACCGTTTTCTTCGCCTGCAGTTCTTTCGCTTTAATAATCCGTCCCATTGCCGTTTGATGCCTCCAAACGTACCGTGAACGCAACCACCGCGCGCGCCGCCGCCGTCCAACACAAGGCCGACCTCCTCCGCTCCCTCCGCATCACGGTGGCCGAGGGCGTCATGGCCATGCCGATCGTGACGATGTCGCTCCCGGTGAACGTCTTCATGACGGCCCTGGTCGCCAAGGCCTACGTCCTCCCGAAGACCACCATCGGCCTGATCACGGCGCTCCCGTTCATCGCCAACTTCCTCCAGATCTTCTCCGCCCACTTCATCGCCAAATGGCGCCCGCCGAAGTTCGTGACCGTCACCGCCGCCTCCTGCCACCTTGTCACCTGGGTCGCCCTCAGCATCTTTCTCCCCTGGATCCCGAAGAACGATCCCACCGCCGCCGGCCACATTTTGATCGGCTGGTTTCTCCTCTCCAGTTTCTTCTCCGCCATCGCCGGCGTCTCGTGGAACGCGTGGATCCAGGAATGGGTGCCGAGCCGCCTCCGCGGCAAATACTTCGGCCGGCGCAACGGCGCGCTCCAGGTCTCCACCCTCACCTTCGCCCTCGGCGCGGGCTGGGCGCTCGCGCACTGGAACTACTCGATCCCGGTCTTCCAGGGCATCATCGCCCTCGCCGCCGGCATGCGCGTCTTCTCGCTGCGCTGGCAGTCGCAAACCCCGTCGCGCCCGCGGAAATCGTCCGCCGCCCCCGCCCTCCCCCTGCGCCAGCAGATCGACGTCGTGCTCAAGTCGCGCTCGCTCCTCATGTTCGTCGCCTTCGGCGCGGTGTGGTCCTTCGCGGCCAACTGCTTCGGCCCGTTCTACCACACCTTCATGTTCGACGAGCTCGACTTCTCCGCCTTCGACGTCGGCGTGCTCTTCACCCTCTCGCAGCTCGGCGGCGCGCTCTCGCTCCCGGCCTGGGGCCCCCTCCTCGACCGCTACGGCAACAAGACCGTGATGACCGCCTCCCTCATCCTCTGGCAGGTGCAGAACTTCACCTGGTGTATCCTGAAACCGGATAACAGCGAGCTCCTCTACATGATGTGGCTGTGGGGCGGCATCACGAGCGCCGGCTTCATCCTCGGCCAGTTCACGATTTTGCTCCGGCTCATCCCGGTCGAGGCCAAGAACCTCGCCATCGGCGTCAACCTCGCGATCACCTCGCTCTTCGCCGCCATCGCCCCGATCACCGGCGGCGCCATCCTCACCTGGGCGCTCGCGCGCTGGGGCAACGACACGATGGCCGTCTATCACGTCTGCATCGCGCTCCAGCCCGTCCTCGCCCTCGCCGGCTGCCTCCTCCTGCTCCGCGTCCACGAGCCGTCGGCCAGCCCGCTCACGATGGTCTTCGGCGCGATGCGCAACATCCGCACGCTGAGCGGCCTCCTCGGCCTCAGCTTCCTGACCAACTACATCTTCTACAAACCCGAGGCCAAGGCCCCGAAAAAACCGGTCCCATGAGCCCCGCCGCCGCCCCACACCTCTTCACCGTCACCGGCAACCTCCTCGCCGAACGCACCCTCGCGTTCGACACCTGGACCCCGGGCCGGACGCAGCGCGCCCGGAGCGAAAGTTTCCAGGTCGGCGGCAAGGGCATCAACGTATCCAAGATGCTCCTACGCCTCGGCGCACCCACCACCGCCCTCGCCTTCACCGGCGGTGCGCCGGGCGCCGAATGCGAGGCCTGGCTGCGCGCCCGCGGTTTCCCGTTCCACACCTTCGCCACCTCGACGCCCACCCGCACCGGCACCGTCGTCCGCACGCTCGCGCCCGCGTCTCCCGCGTCATCGTCCGTCCCTGCGCTGGCGTCCACCGCCCCCGCGACCTCCGCCGCTGCACCGGCCGAGACCACGTTTCTCGGCCCCGACGCCGCGCCCGATGCCGCCGCGATCCGCGCCTGCGCCGAGTTTCTCGACGCGCAGCCCGCCGGCGCGGTGCTCGCCCTCTGTGGGAGTTTCCCCGGCTGGGCCTCCGCCGGGTTCGACCCGCTCCGCGCCGCCCTCGCGCGCTGGCTCGCCCGCGGTCCCCTCGTCGCCGACACCTACGGCCCGCCCCTCGTCTGGGCCGCCGCCCAGCCCCTCGCGCTCATCAAGATCAACGCCGACGAACTCCGCGCCTTCGCTCCCGACCTCGCCCACCTGCCCACGACCGCCACCGCGTCGCGCTGGGTCGTCACCGATGGCCCGCGCACCGTCAGCGTCCGCGACACCGACGGCACCCTCGCCACGCTCACGCCGCCGGCCGTCCGCGAGGTCTCAGCGACGGGCTCGGGCGACGTGTTGTTCGCCTGCGTCCTGCACGCGCTCTACCAACTCCGACTCCCGCTCCGCGAAGCCGTTACGTACGCCCTGCCCTATGCCGCCGCCAACGCCGCCCACCCCGGCGTGGCCGAATTTCCCGACCCATCCCGCTAACCCGCAGGTTTCCCAGAAGTTCGAGCAAATAATCCTTGCCTTCGCCTCCGTAAAAACGCTTGTTGTGCGGTTTTATTTATGAAAGCCACTATCAAAACCCAAGGGCAGCAGTTCACTGTCACTGAGGGCGACATCCTCATCGTCAACCGCTATCCGGGCACCGAAAAAGGCTCGACCGTCGAAATCAAAGACGTCCTCGCCGCCGGTGAAGGCGAAGGCTACAAGGTCGGCACCCCCACCTTGGTCGGCGCCACCGTCTCGGCCAAGATTCTCGAGAACAAGCGCGGTGATAAAGTCATCGTGTTCAAGAAGAAGAAGCGCAAGGGCATGGAGCGCAAACGCGGCCATCGCCAGGAGCTCTCCGTCATCAAGATCGAGTCCATCAACGCTTAATCGCTTTAACTAAGGAACCACCACCATGGCGCACAAAAAAGGTCAGGGCACATCAACCAACGGTCGCGAGAGTCACTCGAAGCGTCTCGGCATCAAACGTTTCGGCGGTGAGACCGTGCTCGCGGGCACGATCATCATGCGCCAGCGCGGCTCCAAGCTGCACGCCGGCAAGAACGTCGGCATCGGCCGCGATTGGACGCTGTTCGCCCTCAAGGACGGCACCGTCAAGTTCGACAAGCCGCACCGCTCGGTCGCGATCGTCACCGCCTAAGGTCACGACGACCGGCTCACGCCGCTCTCACTTTCGCGCCGGACGCAAGTCCGGCGCTTTTTTGTGTGTTGCTAGCCCGCCGCGTCCCGCCTGACCGTTCCGCCTCGCATGTCCGACCGCCTCCAGGAACTCCTCCGCCAGCGCGCCCTCCTGCAGGAACACCTCGCCTGGCTCGACCGCGAGATCGAAGCCGCCTCGGGCCGCGCCGCGGACCAGCCCACCCCGCTCCGCCTCGCCCCCCGGCCCGCCTTCCCGCCGGCCCCGGCATCGCAGCCGCCACCATCCCCGTCCGGCTATCTTGCCTCTCAAGCCGCCGCGATCACGCGCCACGCCGCCGAAACCCGCGCCGCCACGGCCGCCGCCGCGACCGATGAGAATCCGCGCGTCGCCGCCACGGCCGACGCCATCCTCGAAGAATACCGCGTCCCGCCGGACGCGTTGAAAACCGATCTGCGCAAGGGCTGCATCCTCTACTTCATCGCCGCCCTCGGCCTCCTCGCGGCGGGCGTGACAGTCCTCTATTTCCTGATCAGCAAGCGCTGAGTTTTTCGGAGCCCATCGCGGGCGCGATTCGCCGGACGTCGCCCGCCCGCGGGCGCTTCAGGATTTCAGCCGGAGTTTTTCCGCGCCGAAAAATTTCCGCGAACAGAACGGCTCCCGTGTGGTCTAGCGCCGCCGCACTTTGATTTTGAGCACCGATTTTTCCGTTCACGAAAATGCCGAGTCCGCGCCGCCGCCGTGGGAGGAGGTTGCGCGCGTGTGCCGCCGCATCTGCCTGCTCCGCTCCACGGGCCGCAGTCTCGACGCCGCCCGCCTGCAATCCACCGAGCTGTCGCGCCTCCTCACCGCCATGCCATCGGCCCCGGAGACCGACCACCGCCTGCACGTCCTCTTCGCCGAGGAGGAGCGCCGCATCGCCGACGCCCACGCCCTCGCCGAGATCCTCGTGCCTCTGATCGTCGAGCAGCTTCGCGCCCTGCTCCCTCACTCCACCACGCCCGCCCTCGCCACGGGACATTTTGCAACGGAGCCGGCAGCCACCCCGCGCCCGGTGCGCACCGAGGCGCCGGGCATCGCCGATTTCATCGACGACATGATTGCGCAGGAACGCCCCGCCCCCCGCC
>JAPLTR010000343.1 GCA_026398065.1 Verrucomicrobiota bacterium
GCCTTCGTCGGTCTTTTGGTTTTGGCCCTCGCCGGCCGCGGGGCCGAGACGCCACCGCTCATCCTGATTTCGCTCGATGCGTTCCGTTGGGACTACTGCGACCTGCATCCGGCCGAGACGCCCAATCTCCGCCGCCTCATGCGCGAGGGCGTCACCGCGCGCGGCCTCATCCCGGTCTTTCCCTCCAACACGTTTCCGAACCACTACTCGATCGTCACCGGCCTCTACCCCTCGCACCACGGCATCATCAACAACCAGATGTTCGATCCCGGCCTGGGCGCGGTCTTCCGCTACAACCAGGCCGCTTCATCGCGCGACGACCGCTGGTGGGGCGGCGAACCGATCTGGATTACCGCGGTAAAACAACAGCGGCCGAGTGCCGTGTCATTCTGGTCCGGGTCCGAGGCCGCCATCGGTGGCCTGCGTCCGACCTTCTGGAAACCCTACGCCTACGATCGCACGCCGTTTGACCAGCGCCTCGAAGAGGTCGTCGGCTGGCTCCGCCTGCCCCCCGAACAGCGGCCCGCTATCATCGTCTTTTACCTGGAGGAAACCAACGCCGCCGGCCATACCTATGGCCCCGGGTCGCCCGAGGTCGTAGCCGCCGTCAAGCTGCTCGATGGCCGGGTCGGTGCGCTCGCCGCCCGGCTGGCCGCCGAGGGCATCGTGCCCAATCTCGTCATCGTCTCGGACCACGGCATGACGTCGTGTGACGAAACCCGCGTGGTGATCATCGACGACTACATCGATCTCCCGACGATCCAGATCGACTTCGAAGAGAGCTGCGCCGGACTGCGCCCGCTCGCCGGCACCGACGTCGAGGCGATGATGCGCGCCTTCGCCAAGATTCCGCCCGCGCAGGCCAAGGCCTACCGCGCCGCCGACCTGCCCGCGCGTTTTCACGTCGATCCGGCCAATCCTCGCGTGCCACCGGTCTGGATCGTGCCCGCCGAGGGCTGGAACGTCGTGCGCCGCAGCCTGTTTGTCCGTGCCCGGCCAAAGTTCAACAAGGGCCAGCACGGCTATGACAACGCCTTCGAGTCCATGCGCGGCATCTTCATCGCGCACGGCCCGTCGTTCAAATCCGGCGCGGTGCTCGCTCCCGTGGAAAACGTCCACGTGTACAATCTCCTCTGCGCCGCCCTCGGCCTCGCCTCCGCCCCCAACGACGGCGACGACCGCCTCGTGAAATCCGTCCTCCGTTAAGCCAGCCCTCGTCGCCCCGCGACCAAGCGCGGTGCAACTTTCACCGGGTCAGCGGTGTAGTTGTCTACGTGGGCCCGACCATCGTCGTGGAAAATTCCCGGGGCTTTGGAACGACCCACGGATTGAAACCAACGCCTCCCCCGCCCAACGTCCGACCACTCCCCCACTCCGACCATGAACCAAATGCACGAAGTTGATTACAAGATTCACGGCGACGACATGCAGTTCGTCGAAATCGAACTCGATCCCAACGAGGCCATCGTCGCCGAAGCCGGCGGCATGATGTTCATGGATGAGAACATCGGGATGGAGACGATCTTCGGCGACGGTTCCAGCGCCAACAAGGGCTTCATGGGCGCACTCCTCGGCGCGGGCAAACGGCTCCTCACCGGCGAGTCGCTCTTCATGACCGTCTTTCAAAACCAGGGCACCGGCAAACGCCGCGTCGCCTTCGGCGCGCCCTATCCCGGAAAAATCCAGCCGGTGAATCTCCGCGAGCTCGGCGGCGAACTCATCGCGCAGAAAGACGCCTTCCTCTGCGCCGCCAAGGGCGTGAGC
>JAPLTR010000795.1 GCA_026398065.1 Verrucomicrobiota bacterium
CGAACGGGCCAAGGCCCTCGTGATCGGGCCGGGGATCGGCCGCGAGCCGGAGACGCTCGCGCTGGTGCGCGATATCGTGGCGACAGCGAAGCTGCCGCTGGTGCTCGACGCGGATGCGTTGCAACCGGAGGTGGTGACCGCGGGGAATGCGCCGCGGGTGCTCACGCCGCATGCGGGGGAGTTTGAGCGGATCGGGGGCGACCAGCGGTTGTGCGCGCGGATCGCGAAGGCGGGCGGGGCGGTGGTGTTGAAGGGGCCGAGCCCGTGCATTTTTGGTCCGAAGGAGGTTTATCGCAGTCTCTGCGGCGGACCGGTGTTGGCGCGTGGTGGGAGTGGCGATGTACTCGCGGGGCTCATCGGCGGACTGCTGGCGCAGGGGCCGCACGATCCGCTGCTCGCGGCGGCGCGGGGCGTGGTGTGGCACGGCCTCGCGGCGGACGCACTCGCGCGGGCGCATGGGCAAACCTCGGTGCAGACGACCCAGTTGCTCGACTATCTGCCGGCAGTCCTTCGCGGTCTGTAGGCGCGGTTTTATGCCGCGACTTAACATGGCCAAACAAATCGTCGAGGCATAAAGCCCCTCCTGCATGAATCCCCCCGAGCTAACCGAGCGGCAGGCGTTTCTGGTGCTGAATGCGCTGCCCAACATCGGGCCGATCACGCTCAACCGTCTCCTCGAGGCGCTCGGGGACGATCCGCGCGAGGTGCTCGCTGCGGACAAACGGCGGCTGGAGTCGGTGCGGGGCGTCGGGCCGGTGATCAGCGCGAGCATCGGGGCGTGGCAGACGCATTTCGACCACGCGCGCGAGGAGGAGACAATGGCGACGGCGGCGACGGATTTCATTACGACACGCGATGCGGAGTACCCGCGGCTGCTGAAGGAGATCAACGACCCGCCCATCGGGCTGTACCGGAAGGGGCGTTACGATTTTTCGCAGCCTTGCGTGGCGATCGTGGGTTCGCGGCGCACGACGCTCTACGGGCAGGCGACGGCGAAGAAGTTTGGCGCGGAATTGGCGCGTCTGGGCTTCTGCGTGGTGAGCGGCCTCGCGCGCGGTATCGACACGGCGGCGCACGAGGGCGCGCTGTCGGTGGGCGGCAAGACGGCGGCCGTGCTGGGCACCGGCATCGACATCATCTACCCGCCGGAAAACCTCGCGCTCTATCGTCAGATCGAAGCCGAGGGCGGCGCGATCCTCTCGGAGTTTCCCTTTGGGCGCCGGGCCGACCGACAGTCCTTCGCGATGCGCAACCGCATTGTCGCCGGGATGAGCGAGGCCGTGGTGGTGATCGAGAGCGATGTTGATGGCGGCGCGATGATCACGGCGCGGTTTGCGGGCGAGCAGGGGCGTTTGATCTTCGCGGTGCCGGGCCGGATCGACCAGAACACGAGCGCGGGGTGTCACCAACTCATCCGCGACGGGGCGACGTTGCTGACGAGCGTGGACGACATCCTGAACGAGCTGAACTACCTCGATGGTCTGCGGCCGGCGGCCATCGCGGAAAAGCCCGCGCACGTGGCCGCGGGCCGCCCCGCCAATCTCACGGAGGATGAGGCGAAGGTGTTCGAGTGTTTCCGCGGCGGCGCAATTCTCGCACCGGACGCGATTGCCGGAATGACCGAGCTGAGCGCGGCGCAACTTTCGGCGACGCTGATGATGCTGGAATTGAAGCGCCTCGTGGTGAAGCGCGCGGACGGGGCGTTTGAGGCGCGGGGCTGATCTTTTGGGTGGCCTCGGCCGTGCCCGGAGACAGAGACTGGCCGCATGACACGACGTTTCTTGCTCGTTGTTTCCCTGTTCGCGGTCGCGCTTTCGGGCGCCACCGCCGCCGAGTCCACCAAGCGCGCGATCACCCACGAGGATCTCTGGCTCCTGAAGCGGGTGGGGACGCCGGTGGCGAGTCCCGACGGCAAATGGGCGGTGGTCCCCGTGACCCAGCCGGCGTATGATGCGAAGGAAACCGCGTCGGACCTCTGGCTGGTCGCGCTCGACGGCGCCACGCCGCCGCGGCAGCTCACCCAGACGAAGGCGCCGGAGACCGGCGCGGATTGGAGCCCCGATGCGACGCGCATCGCGTTTTCCTCCAAACGCGATGGTGACGACGTGGCGCAGGTCTACGTGATCGATCTCGCGCACGGCGGCGAGGCGGAGCGGATCACCTCGCTTTCGACCGGAGCGCGCGGGCCGCTGTGGAGTCCGGACGGGAAACAGCTTTTGTTTGTGAGCGAAGTCTATCCCGGCGCGGGCGACGACGAGGCCAACAAGAAGGCGGCCAAGGCGGTGAAGGACCGCAAGTACAACGCGCGCGCCTATGAGGGTTTTCCGATCAAGTATTGGGACCGCTGGCTCGATGAGAAGAAGGCCCACCTCTTCGTGCAGGACGCGAAGGCCGGCGCGAAGGCCCGCGACCTCCTGGCCGGCACACAGCTCGCGGCGCTGCCGGGCTTCGGCGGCAAGGAGGCGGAGACCGGCGAAAATCTGCCCGCGGCCTGGACGCCGGACGGGCAGGGAGTGGTCTTTGTGGCCCGCACGACCCGCAACCGCGCGGCGTATGCCGAGACGCCCACGCAGCTTTTCCAGCTGGCGCTCGCCGGCGGCGAGCCGAAGCAGCTCACCGACGAAAAGGGCAGCTATGACGACCCCGCGTTTCGGCCCGACGGCAAGGGGCTGCTCGCGAGCTACGAGGCGGGCGGCGACGGCAAGACCTACCACCACCAGCGGATCGTGGCGTTTCCGTGGCCGTTCGAGGCGGCGAAGCGTACGGTGCTCACCGAGAAGTTCGACCTGTCGGTCGTGAAGTTCGTGGCGGGCGACGACAGCAAGACGGTCTATTTCACGGCGGAGGCGGGCGATCAGACGAAACTGTTTTCCGTGCCGGTGGCGGGCGGGGCGGTGAAGGCGCACGAGGTGCCGAAGGCCGGTTGCCTCACGGGCCTCGGCATCGGCGGCGGGGTGTTGATCGCGAACTACGATAGCGCGGCGAACCCGCCGGAAGTGGCGCGGCTCGAGGTCGCGGCGGGAACGTACCGCGCGCTCACCCATTTCAATGACGCCGTTGTGGCGAAGCTCGATTTGCCGCCGGTGGAGCGGTTTGAATTTACGAGCGCGAAGGGGCGGCCGATCCACAATCTGCTGGTGAAGCCGGCGGGTTTTGACGCGAAGAAAAAGTATCCGCTGCTCGTCGTCATGCACGGCGGGCCGACGCCGCAGTTCAAGGACCAGTGGGGGCTCCGCTGGAACTACCACCTGCTGGCCTCGCCGGGCTATGTGCTGGTGCTGACGAACTACTCGGGCTCGACGGGCTACACCGAGGCGTTTGGCCAGGCGATCCAGTTCGATCCGCTGAAGACCCCGGCCGACGAGATCAATCAGGGGGCGGACGAGGCGATCAAGCGGTATGCGTTCATCGACGGCTCACGGCAGGCGGCGGCGGGTGCGAGCTACGGCGGCCATCTCGCGAACTGGATGGAGGCGACGACGACGCGCTACAAGTGCATCATCTCGCACGCCGGCCTCGTGACGCATTCGACGCAGTGGTCGACCAGCGACAGCATCTACCATCGCGAGGTCAACAACGGCGGGCCGGTCTGGGAGCAGAACCCGATCTGGCGCGAGCAGAGCCCGACCAGCTACGCGGGCAATCACGCCAAGGGCACGGGCTGGGTGACGCCGATCCTTGTGACCGTGGGCGAACTGGACGCACGGGTGCCGATCAATAACTCGATGGAAAACTGGACCTATCTCCAGCGCCTCCAAGTGCCGAGCAAGCTCCTCGTGTTTCCCGATGCGAACCACTGGATCACGAAGGGCGAAGACAGCCGCTTCTGGTTCGGCGAGGTCCACGCGTGGCTCGCGAAGTGGCTCAAGTGATTTTCGATTTTTGAATTTCGATTTTCGATTTCAGGCGGAAGGACGCGTGCCGGTGGATCGTTGACTGAAATCGAAAATCACAAATCCGAAATCGAAAATACCGTCAGCCCGGCGGCCACGTCATCTGGCGCTGGGCGAGCAGATGGACGTGGAGGTGGGGGACGGATTCGCAGGCGTGCGGGCCGTTGTTGATCACGTGGCGGAAGCCCCCGGCCAGGTTGAGTTTCTTCGCGACCACGTTGGCGACGGAGAGCAGGTGCCCGAGGACGGGTTCGTCGGCGGGGGTCGACTCAGAGATGCGGGGGATGAGTTTCTTGGGCACGATCAGCAGGTGCACGGGAGCCTGCGGCTGGATGTCGTGGAGGACGACGCAGAGGTCGTCCTCGTGCTCGATCCTGGCGGGGATTTCGCGGTCGATGATGCGTTGGAAGATGGTCTTGGCCATGGCGGAAGGGTGTAACCACGAATCGCGCGAAATACACGAAAGGAAAACGGCCTTGGCGACGGTGCACCGTCGCAGGGAGAACCGGCGGCTCGCCCACTTCATCCTGCGTCTGCGCTTCCTTCCCGCTACAGAAACAACAGCTGCAGGTTGGTCCCGCGGACGGTGCGGGCGGCGGCGAGGTCGCGGATGAAGGCGAGGGCCTCCTCGTAGTCGCGCTGGCGGCGCGGGGTGGCGCGGCGTGACGGCGGAATGAGGGCGGGGCGGAGATTGGTGACGAGGAGCGTGGACTCGCGGAAAGGGGCGAGCTTCTTCAATCCCGCCATGATCTCGGCGCGGGTGAACAAGGGCGTCGCGGAAGCGAGCGTGAGCGACGCGTCCCAGTGGAAGAAGCCGTGGCGCGGGAGACCGCTGAAGAGTTTCGCGAGGAGTTCGGCGGCGGCGGCGTTGAAGGCGGCGTCGTAGTTCGCGGCGGAGGCGGGGTCTTCGGCCAACTGGACCTCAAGCTCGGTGAGGCTGAAGGCAATGGCGCCCTTGATCTGGTTCGCGAGGTAGAGGTCGTGACCGGTGACGTGAGCGAAGAGCGCGTCGATGAAGTGCAGGCGACGGAGGTCGTCGCGGGAAGCGGGGGGCATTTTGTGCGGGCCGGCGGAGCATCACGCCCGACCGGCGGCGGGTCAGGCCGGCGTCTGCGGGGTTTCCGGCTTGGGTTTTCCGAGATTGCTCACCTCGTCGACGAATTCGGCGACGTCGCGGAACTGTTTGTAAATGCTCGCGAAGCGGACGTAGGCGACCTGATCGACATGGCGCAGGCGCTGCATCACGCCCTCGCCGATGGCGCGGGACGGGATCTCGTTTTCGAACTGGGCCTCGAGGGCGTCCATGACGTCCTCGACGAGCATGGTGATCTGCTCGAGATCGACCGGACGCTTGTGACAGGCGGCGCGGACGGCCCGGGAAAGCTTTTCGCGGTCGAACTCCTCGCGGCGGCCGTCACGCTTGATCACGACCACACCGTCGCGAACAACGGCCTCGGTGGTGCTGTAGCGGTGGCCGCACTCGAGACACTCGCGGCGGCGGCGGATGGTCGATCCCTCCTTGCTGATACGGGAGTCGATCACCTTGTCCTCAATGGAGGTGCATTTGGGGCAGCGCATGGGTGCTAGACTAGTTCAGCGAAAGAAAGTTCTGGAGAATCCGCATCCCTCCCTCGGTGGCGATGGATTCGGGGTGAAATTGCACGCCCCAAACGGGCAGCGTGCGGTGGCGGAGGCCCATGACCTCGCCCTCGGCGGTCTCGGCGGTGATCTCCAGGTCCCGGGGAAAGGTCGCGCGCTCGACGAGCAGCGAGTGGTAGCGCATGGCGGCAAAGCCCTGCGGCATACCCTTGAAGACGTCGGTGTCCTTGTGCTGGATCGGGGAGGTTTTGCCGTGCATCAGACGCGAGGCACGGACGACGTTGCCGCCGTAGTAGTGGCCGATGGACTGGTGGCCGAGGCAGACGCCGAGGATGGGTTTTTTACCCTCGAAGGCCTTGATGATGTCGAGGGTGACACCGGCTTCGCGGGGCGAGCAGGGGCCGGGCGAGAGGAGGACGCGGTCGGGATTGAGGGCGACCGCTTCGGCGGGCGTGATCTCGTTGTTGCGAAACACGCGCTGCGTCACGCCCAACTGGCCAAAGTATTGGACGAGGTTGAAGGTAAAGGAGTCGTAGTTGTCGATGACGAGAAGCACGTCTTCCCAGTAACCGCCGGATTGACCCCCGGGTCAAGCGTGGGACAGGGTGGGGCGCTCCGATGCCCGATCACTTCCAGCTTCTGAAAACCGACACAGTTACGGCGGCCCGGCGTGCCCGTCTCCGCACGCGGCATGGCGTGATCGAGACCCCCATCTTCATGCCCGTGGGCACGCAGGGCACGGTGAAGTCGCTGACGCCCGCGCACCTGCGCGAGATCGGCTCGCAAATCATCCTCGGCAATACGTACCACCTAAACCTACGTCCGGGCAGCGAGTTGGTGGCGGAGCTGGGCGGGTTGCACCAGTTTATGGGCTGGGACGGCCCCATCCTGACCGACAGCGGCGGGTTTCAGGTATTCTCGCTGGCGAAGCTGCGCGACATCCGTGATGACGGCGTGGCCTTTCAATCCCACCTCGACGGAAAAAAGCTCTTCCTTGGGCCGAAGGAGGTCATGGGCATCC
>JAPLTR010000714.1 GCA_026398065.1 Verrucomicrobiota bacterium
ATCGCCGCCCGCTGCCGCGAACTCATCGCCGAGCCGTCGTCCACGCGGGAAAAGTGCCGCATCGTCAACCGCGTGCTGTTTCACGAATGGGGCTTCCACGGCAACCTCGAGCACTACACCGATCCGCGCAACAGCTTCCTCGACCAGGTCCTCGAGCGCCGCACCGGCCTCCCGATCTCGCTGAGCATCGTCTACCTGCTCGTCGCCGAACGCCTCGGCCTGGAGCTCGAGGCCGTCGGCCTCCCCTCCCACTTCGTCGTCGGCTGCTTCACCGAGGACATCCCCTTCTTCATCGATCCGTTCGATCGCGGTGTCTTCCGCGACCCCGACGAGGTTTTCGAATTGCTGCGCCAGGGTAACTTCTCGCCGCAGATCACCGACCTCGCCCCGACCCCGATCCGCGAGGTCCTGTGCCGCTGCTGCCGCAACCTCGTGAACCACTACACGACCGCCGGCGAACTGGATCGCGCGCGCCTCTTCCGGGAGTTCGTGCAGGAGTTCGAGACGACGTACGAGCGCAACACGACCTGAGGGCTGCGCGGCGTGAGATGGACGGCGATGCGTCCGGCCTCCGTCCATCCGAACCGGGATCTGTAACTGTGGGAGGGGCTTTACGCCCCGACGGTTTTTCGCTGTGCCGCCCGCCCCACCGCCTCCGCCGCGCAATTTTCCATTTTCGCTTTTGCCCGCCACGCCCTCTCCCGCCTCAATCGAAAATCTGAAATCGAACATCGAAAATTCCCCTGCCGCCGTCCTGACCCTCGCCGACCTCGCCGCGTGGTCGCGCCCCGGCACCTCTCTCGCCGTCCTCGGCCACCCGATCAAGCACTCGATCAGCCCGCCGATGCACAACGCCGCGCTGGCCGAGCTCGCCCGCACCGACGCCCGCTTCGCCGACTGGCGGTATTTCCGTTTCGAGATCCACCCCGACGACCTCCCGCGCGCGCTCGACCTGCTCCACGAGAAGAAATTCCGCGGCGTCAACCTCACCGTCCCGCACAAGATCATCGCCTTCGACCGCGTCGCCGAGGTCGATCCCGCCGCACGTCCCGTGGGCGCGGTCAACACCCTGCGCTGGTCGGAAAGCGGCTGGCAGGGTTTTAACACCGACGGCTACGGCCTCGCCTCCGCCGTGCAGGAGACCCTCGGCCGCGATCTCGCCGGCGCCCACGTGATCCTCCTCGGCGCCGGCGGGGCCGCCCGCGGCGCCGCCGTCGAGTGCCTTCAGCGCCGCTGTGCCTCGCTCTCCATCGCCAACCGCACGCGCGAAACGCTCGAGGCCCTCCTCGCCACCCTCACGCCGGTCGCCCACGGCGTGCCCTTCGGCGGTTTCGCCCCGTCCGCGCCTCCCGCCGGCCTCCCCTCGGGCGCGCTCGTCATCAACGCCACCAGCGCCGGCCTGCGCCCGACTGACGAACCGCCGGTCGACCTCACGGGGCTGCCAAATGTCGCCGCCGTGTTCGACATGATCTACAATCCGCCGCAGACGAAACTCCTCCGCCAAGCGGAGTTCCTCGGCCTGCCGCACGCCAACGGCCTCTCCATGCTCGTGCACCAGGGCGCCAAGTCCCTCGAACACTGGAGCGGCATCCCTGCCGCGCGCACCGCGCCCACGATGGCCGCCGCCGCCCGCGCCGCGCTGGGCCTGTAGGTCGGGCTTCACGCCCAACACCTTTCGTTCTCGTTACTCGAAATCGTTCTCGTTCTTCGTTCTCTCCTGCACCGCAGCATCTCCACCCGGTCGCCCAGACGAACGAGAACGACTACGTGGAACGAGAACGAGCCCTCCCCTTCCAGCCTTTCGTGTATTTCGTGTTTTTCGTGGTTCCTCTCTCCCTTATCCACCACCCTTCTCGCCCCCGTCACCAGCACCGTCCGGACCGCATTTGACATTCCGCCGCCCCGAATCCGGAATCCGCCACTCGCATGTTCGTCCCCTTCGCCGAAGTCGCCGCCGCCTTTCCGTGGTTCTTTCCCGGCGTGGCGTTTGTCATCGGCGCGTGCGTCGGGAGCTTTCTCAACGTCGTCATCTACCGGATGCCGAAGAACGAGTCGGTCGTGACCCCCGGATCGCACTGCGGCTGCGGCCAGCCGATCAAGTGGCACGACAACATCCCGATCCTCTCCTGGCTCGCCCTCCGCGGCCGCGCCCGCTGCTGCGGCCGCGCCTTTTCCTTCCGCTACCCGGCGGTCGAGTTGCTCACCGGCCTCCTCTTCCTCGCGTGCTGGCTGCGGCTTTCCCCCGGCGGCGCGTTTGCGCCCGGCCTCGTCGCCTGCGGGGGCGTGTTCGTCGCCTGCCTCGTCGCCGCGACGTTCATCGACCTCGACCACATGATCATCCCCGACGAGTTCACGATCGGACTCGGCGTCGTGGGCGTGATCCTGTCGTTTGCCGTCCCCGCCCTGCACGGCCACCACAGCAATTTCTTCCTCGGTGACAGCTTTCGCTCCGGCGTCGACTCCCTGCTCGGCCTCTTCGTCGGCTCCGGCCTCGTCCTCTGGATCGCGCTCCTCGCCGAGGCGATCTTGAAGAAGGAGGCGATGGGGTTCGGCGACGTGAAGTTCGTCGGTGCCATCGGCGCGTTCTGCGGCTGGCAGGGCGCCGTGTTCGCGATCTTCGGCGGCGCCTGCGTGGGCACGGTGTGGTTCGCCATCGCCAAGCTCATCGAACTCGCCTCCGGCCGAAAGCCCCTCGACCCGCCCGACTGGTTGGAGCCGGAATCGCTCGACCGCGCGGAGTTCACCTCCAGCAGCCTGTCGATGGGCGTCCACGTCCCCTTCGGCCCCATGCTCGCCATCGCCGGGGCCCTCTACTTCCTGTTCTTCCGCACCTGGGTCGCCGCCTGGTTCGCCGAAGTCGGGCAGGTGTTCTGATCGAGTCGTCGTGTAGGGCGTCTGTCTTGCAGACGCCTTGGTCCGACCACCCCCAATCAGCGCCTCAGGATATCCGCCGGCCACGTAGGCCGCCCGCTCGCGGGCGCTCGTCCGCCCACTCGCCGCTCCCGCCTGCCCGCCCTCCAACCCCAAACCGCGCCCACTCGCCGCCGCCTACAGCCGCTCCGCCACGATCCGCTTCAAAACCGGCCGCACCTGCCGCGCGAGCGTCGCGTTGGCGTAGCCCATCCACGCCACCGGAGTCGTCGTGTCGAGCGGCACCCGCAGCGGCTTGCCGTCGGGCGTCTCGATCAGGCAGCCGGCCTCGCGGGCGATCAGCGCCGTGCAGATGTCGTAGGGGTGGCAGCACAGCGTCGCACTCGAGTATCCTAATTTCGCATACGCCCGCGGCCGCAGGTCGCCGAGCATCCGGTCGTGGCCCACGATCAGCTCGGCCAGCTGCCCGCCCGTGCTGATGTACTGGTCGTCAAACACGAGCTGCCCGCCGTTCTTGCCGAGCACGCCGAGCGCCCGCCACAGGTCCTCCTCGATGGCCCCGAGCAGCGCCTTGCCCTCGGGAAAAAACCGCGCGATCGACGCAAACCCATGCTCGAAGTTCTTCGCCTGCGAGGGCCGCGGCCGCCAGCGCTTCCGTGCGCCGCCGCGGAGATCCACCGTCTCCGCCACCACGCCGCCGCCCGCCACCGCGCTCAATTGGTCGGCAAACCCGTGCTTCGTCG
>JAPLTR010000168.1 GCA_026398065.1 Verrucomicrobiota bacterium
GGCTGCACGGCGATGCGCAGGTGCATGTCGTCGCGGCCCTCCTGCTCGAGCAGGGTGCGCGCCTTGACGGCAGCGGAGTCGGTCAGCTCCACGCCGTGCGTCTGCTCCGTGGTCGCGCCCGCGTCCAAGGTGTTGTCAACGGTCATGACTCTCCCAACAACGTGCGTGGTCCGCCCTGTTCCCACCGGGCGTCGGAATCCATAGTACGACGTCGGGCCGGTCCGCATCCGTGCGGAGACCGTGCGAATCGCCGACGGACGGGTGACGGGGCTCACCGGCTCCAGCGCGGTGCGACACGCTCCGCCAGGTCGGCGAGTGTCCCGGCCGGGTCCGCCATCGAGGCCTCCAGGCCGAACTCCTCCGCCACCCCGAACGCCGCACCCGACTTGTCTTTCGCCGACAGCAGCGGCTCGTAGACCCGGCGCCGGCCAGGATGCCCGCCGGTGGCGAGCGCGCCCAGCGTATTGCCGTGATAGCTCTGCCGCCGGGCGATGAAGCGGGTGCGCTGGGGTTCGCCGATCTCGACGAAATACTGGCGCGCCAGCTTGATCGAGGCCTCGATCGCCTCCGAGCCCGACGAGACGAAGAAGGCGTTGGTGAGGCCGCCCGGCCGTTCGCCGACCAGGAGGTCGGCCAGCTCCTCGGCCGGATCGGAGGAGAAGAAGGCCGTGTGGGCATAGGCAAGCCGGCCCGCCTGCTCGCCGATCGCCTTCGCCACGCGCTGGTTGCCATGCCCGATGCAGGCGACGGCGGCGCCGCCCGAGGCGTCCATCACCGTGCGGCCATCGGCCAGCGTCACATGGATGCCCTGGCCGGCGACCGCGCGCGGGGGCGCTGTCCGGACGCTGCGGTGGAGAACCCTGCTCATCGCCTCGCTCCCGAAACCATCAGACCCGACGCATGACGAAGTTGCCGATCCAGCCGGCGGCGAGCGACAGCACGATCGCCAGCACGCCGTACAGCGCCGCATGCTGGCGCGACAGGTCGAACAGGCCCTGTTCCAGGCCCGATTTCTTGACGAAGAGCGGCGTCGCCACCGCCGCCACCACCTGCTTGTTGCGGAACAGATAGACCTCGGCCTGGTAGGTGCCGACCTGGACGTTGGCGGGAAACTCGAACTCGACCCGGAACAGCTTGGGGCCGAGGAACACCACCTTCTCCGTCTGGTCGTGGAACAGGCCGGCGCGGGCGCGCTGCTCGATCATCGCCTTGCGGAAGGACGGCACCACGGCGGCGGGCAGTTCGGTGTCCGGCTCGAAGCGCAGGTGCTCGAAGCCGAGCCGCAGCCGTCCTAGGATCGAGGGGCTGGAGATCTCGTTCAGGCCCCGCGTCGCGGCGACGGCGTAGTAGGTCGGCACCCGGGAGAAGCCGACCGAGGCCGAGTTGACCCAGACCCCCAGGATCTTCTCCTTGCGGCGGACCACGATCGGCTCGGCGGGGCCGCGCACCACCACCACGATGTCGCCGTCCTGGTCGACGGCGCCGTAGATCAGAAGGTCGGTGCCGGTGAAGCTGGAATTGATCGTGATCAGATGGGTCGAGAGGTCGGTGATCAGGGGGGCATCTTTGGGCACGGCCTGTCCCCGGGCGGTGCCGCAGAACGGTATCGCCGCAAGAAAAACAGCTACCCAGAAGGCAGCCCCGAAAAGCTGCCCCGACCAAAGGGCCATGCCGGCCTCGTTCTCTCTGGGGATCGAGAACTACGCCTGCGACAACGGGACCGGCAAGCCCAAACAACACCTTACGTGGCGAAAATCACGCGAGTGTGGCCATGGCGGCATCAAGACCGCCTTTGCCGTGCGGAACCTTCGCCCTTTTCAACGCCATTTCGACACAGCTGAGCGCGCCGAGCAGCATGGGTTCGTTCAGGTCGCCCATGTGGCCGATGCGGAACACCCGCCCCTCCAGCTGCGCGAGACCGCGGCCGAGGGCCACGTTGAATTCCATCTCGGCGATCCGCCGCACATCCTCGGCGTTGTGGCCCTTCGGCATCAGGCAGGCGGTGAGCGAATCCGACGCCGCCGCCGGGTCGAGCGGGAAGACATCCGGCCCGCCCCCGGCAGCCCAGGCCTTGACGCAGGCGCGGGTGGCGGTGGCGAGGCGGTGGTGGCGGGCGAAGACGTTGTCCAGCCCCTCCTCCTCCAGCATCGCGACCGAGGCTTCCAGGCCATAGAAGAAATGCATCGGCGGCGTGCCGGTGAAGCGCACCTGCTTGCGGTTTTCCACCATGTTGCGCCAGTCCCAGTAGCGGCGCGGGTTGCGGGCGGACTGGGAGGCGTTCCAGGCCTTTTCCGACACGGCATTGAAACCGAGGCCCGGCGGCAACATCAG
>JAPLTR010000475.1 GCA_026398065.1 Verrucomicrobiota bacterium
GGTGACAGTGACTAACTGGCTCGAAAAATTCCCCGCGGCGCGCACGTCAAACGTCCCGCCCGACAGGATCACCGCGCCCGGCACCTCGAACGTCGCCCCGCCCTGCACGTCGGTGGCGCCGGCGCTCTGCGTGAATTGGGAGCTGCGAAAGAACCCGCCGCTTTCCAGAATGAGATTGCCACCGCTGACGGTGGCCGGATTCGCCACGTCGACGCTGCCGCCGTTCTTGACCGTGGTCGTGCCGCCCGAGACCGCGACCGGTCCGCCGGTGAGCGCGCCGCCCGCGAGGATCGTGGTCGTACCGCTGGAGGAAAGACCACCCACGGGCAGAAACGCGTGGTTTAGACTGAACGTGCCCGCGGTCACGATGCGGGCGTCGAAGGTCGTGGCGAGGGGCGCGAGGGCGAATTCTCCCGTAACGGTCACCAACCCCTTCAATGTCCCGCTCTCGAAAATCAGCTGGTCGGTGACCAGTTGTCCCCCGGTCTGGGTGAAGGACCCGCCGGCGATGCGCAGCGACGGCACCTCCAGCCGCCCTCCGGAAAGTGTGTAGTCCCCGGCGCGAAACACCGTGCCCCCCGTCACCGTGGGCGCGAGCACGAGTTCGGCATTGGTGCCAAATCTCACCGACCCGCCCGTCTGGTGAATGGCATCCAGCGAAACCACCCGCGCGAGCATGCTGTTGAGCGGCTCGTCCTGACCGCCGATCGATACCGTGCCCGACATCCCCACATTCAGCGTGGTGGCGGTGAACGCTCGGCCGAAGTAGTCCAGGGCGCCGGTACCGCCGACGCCGACATTAACATCCCCCGTCACCCGCAAGGTCGCTCCTGGATCGATCCGGACCGCCCCCTGGCCAACCCCATCGGCGCCGACGTAGAGGTCCCGGCCCACGTGAATTTCCGCCGAATTGCTCAGCAGAGGACGCAGCGTGCTGCTCAAAACGATTTCCCCCCGCCCGTCCGCGCCGACGATCAAGTCGTCGAGAACCGTGAACAGCGAGTCGGTCAGGGTCACCCGGCCGGTGGAACCAAGCCCCTGTCCGACCACGACACCATGGGAGATGACCGTGCTCGAATCATCGCCGAAAAAATTGCCTGTGCCGTTCCGGCCAACCACGAGGCTGTTCGCCGTAAGATTTTTCCGGTCATCATGGACGTTGGCGAGGCTGCTGGAGGCGAGCGTCAGTGTGCCACGTCCCGTCGCCGCCTGGCCCAAAACCACGTCGTGGGCCGACATCGCCCCGGCCGCCAGAAAAATCTCCCCGATGCCTGCCATCCCGATGTTCACATCCGTTGCAGCAAGGTTCTCCCCCGGCAGGTTGCTTGTGTTGTCCAGGCGGATCTTTCCCTCGCCGCCGAAATTCTCGCCCAGGTTGACGAGACCTCCTCCGGCAAAACTATTGACTTGGATGCGGGTCGATGTGCCTGAAATTTCGCCGTAGCCCGAGATACCGACGTGCAACCCGCCATCGACGACCCAAAAGCCGAGGGTGTCGTTTAGCACCCCCTTCGACCCGGCTAGCTGTCCCAACACCAGGTCGCCCGTGACCTGTGAACCACGCACGATCGGCCCGCCTGAGCTCAGTGCCGCGTCACCACCCGCCCCGATGACCAGATTCCGCCCCACCTGTAGGTCACCGGTGATTCCGTATTGCGCCGTGCTGCCGGCGCCGCGGGCCAGGATAAAATCGCGGCCGACCGTCGGAGTGATGTGGTTGACGCCAGTCCCGTCCCCGAGATCGCCGATCACCAGATCGCGGCCCGCCACCAGAGCCGCTCCCAGCAAGGTATCGATTTTCCCGCGACTGCCGGCATCCCGCCCGACGATGATATCGTTCTTCGACTCCAGCCAGCCGGGAACGCCAGCTTGCACCACATTCCCCACGCCGGTTGCGCCCACGACGACGTCGCCGGTCGCCACGATCGCACCGGCGGCGGTCAGGTTGAGTGTTCCCTGTCCGGAAGGGCTTTCGCCCAAGATCAGCTTCCCGCCGATCGAAAGCGTGCCCAGGCCCATCGTCAGCCCTCCCTCGCCGGCACCGCCGATGACCAGATTGTTCCAAACCTCGGTGCTGCCCGCCAAGGCCACCAGGCCCTTGCCGCCGGGACTGCCACCCAGGATCAGATTGCGCTGCACGATCATCGTCCCGCCCAGCTGCTGCAACAGGCCGAGTCCGGCCGCCCCGACGATGAGGTCCCGTCGCACGCGAAACGTGGCGTCGAGCGCGCCGTTGAGCAGATACGCCCCCTTGCCGGACGCCGCCTGGCCCAGCACGGAGTCATTTTCCACCGTGTGCAGTCCGCCGGTCTGCACGAAATATCCGGAATCGTCATCGCCGATAATCTCACTCGTCGTCCGCAGCGTGAAGCCGTCCTGCTGCAGCCCGCGCGAGAACGACGCGCTGAGAAAGGGCACGTTGAGATAGGGAAGGGGGAGCGGAGCCGGCGCAGCCGGAATCGTCGCCAGAAAGCTCGCCGCCGACACGTTCATCACCCCGTTTATTTTCAACGAACCCAAGAGCGTGCTGTCCGGCTGGGTCGTGAGATAGAGGATGGGCAGCGTATTGAGGAAAGTCACCCCTCCCGCCGTCCCATTGCCGATCGTGACGTTGTCGCCCGCAGCGGGTTCTCCTCCGGGACTCCACAGCAGGGGGTCATTCCAAAAATTCGCACCGCCCGGAGACAATTTGGTTTCCCGGTCCGCTCCGTGCAGCGACGTCGCAGCGAGCATCGCTCCGCAACAAACGAGCCGCAGACTTGGACGAATTACACGCATATTCATACGGAGGGGCGCTCGGATCGACGGCCGATCCGGGCAACGATGGGTTTCATACAACGAGGAATGATTTCTAAGTGCGGAGGGCTTGAATTTCGCGCGGGAGGGGGAATTCCTGCGCGCGACATCTATTTGCAGTATGACAGTTTCTCCGGTGGTCGGCCCGTGGCCCATAAGGGCTATTCCTGAACCGGACTTCCGTGGGCGCGGCGCCGTCCGCCATCACTGGCCGTGCGGCGGCGAAGCCATGTCTGACTGAAGCTGGGTGCGGATGCAGGGCGGAGGGCATTACTGCAATTTATTGACTGCGCCGTTCCAAATTACGAAAAAACCGCCGGTGTCGCGCGATTCCTCCAGCTCCCCCGCTCCGGACCGTGACGGGGCGTTCGCGACCACCGAGTGGAGTCTCGTCCTCGCCGCCGGCGGCGACACCGCCGCCCGCCAGGCCGCCCTCGAGCGGCTCTGCCGCACCTACTGGCGGCCCGTCTACGCCTTCATCCGCCATCTCGGGCACGACGCCGAGTCCGCGAAGGATCTCACGCAGTCGTTGTTCGCCCACCTGCTCGCCGGCGATTTCTTCGCCACTGCCGATCCCGCGCGCGGCCGCTTCCGCGCGTACCTCCGGCAGACCGCCCGGCTCTTCCTCGGCAACGAATGGCAAAAGTCCTCCGCCCGCAAACGCGGCGGCGGCGTCCAGTGGGTGCCGTGGGAGGCCCTCACCCCGGCCGATGAAACGCAGTTCGCGCGCGCGACCGATCCGAGCGCGGATTACGACCGCCAGTGGGCCCTCGCACTCCTCCGCGGCGCGATGAGCCGACTCCGCGCCGAATACGAAACTGCCGGCGACGCGCACGTGTTCACCCTGCTCCAGCCGTACCTTGCCGCCCGCCCCTCACCCGGCGACTACGACCGACTCGCGGCCGGCCTCGGCGTGGCGCGCGGTTCCGTGCCCGTCCTCGTCCACCGTCTCGGCAAACGCTACCAGGAGCTCATCCGCGCCGAGGTCGCGTCCACGGTCGCCACCCGCGCGGAGGTCGACGCCGAGCTGCGCCACTGCCTGGCCGCCCTCGAAGGCTAGCCCCGCCCTTCCACTTCGCATGAAAGGCGGGCGGCTTTTTCCAATACTACCGGTAGGCGGCCCGTCCGCTCTCCGCCTCCGATGACCCTCTGCCCCGTCTGCCGCTTCAGCTATGAACCCGCCGCCACCGGCGGCGCCTGCCCGCGTTGCGCGCTCACCGGCGCCCTCGCGGCGGCGACCGGCCCGGTGCCGACGGACGATTTTGAATTCATCGCCGAGCTCGGACGCGGCGCGATGGGCATGGTGTCGCTCGTCCGCCAGCGCAGCCTCGACCGCCTCGTCGCGCTCAAGGTTATCGCCGTCGGCGGCCGCCCGGCCGAATGGCTGGAGGCCCGCCTCCTCCGCGAGGCCCGCGCCGCCGCGCAGCTCTCCCACCCGCACATCGTGACCATCCACGAGGTCGGCCACGGCCCGGCGGGGGCGTTTCTCGCGATGGAGTATTGCGAGGGCGGCGACCTGCGCGCGCAGCTCAGACAGAATCCCCTCCCCTCCCGCGCCGCCGCCGCCCTCGTTGAGAAGCTCGCCGACGCCATCGCGCACGCCCACGCCGCCGGGGTGCTCCATCGCGATCTCAAGCCCTCCAACATCCTGCTCACCGCCGCGGGCGAGCCGAAGGTGTCCGACTTCGGCCTCACCGCCACCGCCCACTCCGACGGCGCCAGCGAATTCACACAACCCGGGGAAGTCGCCGGCTCGCCCTCCTACCTCGCGCCCGAGACGCTCCTGCCCGGCACGCCGCCCGCGCCCACCGTCGATGTCTACGGTCTCGGCGGCGTGCTCTACGAGGGCGTGACCGGCCGCCCGCCATTCACCGGCGAATCCCCCGCCAGCGTCCTCGTCCAGATCGCGCAGTCCGAGCCCGCCGCCCCGCGCACGCTCACGCCGGGCCTCCCGCGCGACCTTGAGACGATCATCCTCAAGTGCCTGGAAAAAAATCCCTCCGCCCGCTACGCCACCGCGATCGCGCTGCGCGACGACCTGCGGCGTTTTCTCGAGGGCCGTCCCATCGCCGCGCGCCCCGTCTCTCCCGCCGGCCGGGCCTGGCGCTGGGCGCGCCGCAGTCCGGCCCTCGCCGCGAGCCTCGCCGTCGCCGGGCTGCTGCTCGTCGCCCTCGCCGGCCTCTCGACCGCCGCGGCCGTGCGCTCCGACCGCGAACAACGCCGCACCGCCGCCGCCCTCGCCCGCACCGCGCAGGCCGAGGCCGCCGCCCGCGAGCAGGCGCGCACCGCCCTCGTGGCCCAGGCCCGCGCCACCCGCTTCACCGCGCGCACCGGGCAGCGGCTCGAGGCACTCAAGGCCCTGCGCGAGGCCGCCGCCATCCGCCCCGGGATCGACGCCCGCAACGAGGCCATCGCCGCCCTCACCCTGCCCGACTGGGATGAGCCCCGGGACCCGCTCAAGGTCTGGAGCGACCCCGGCCTCTCCACCGTCACCCCACTGCCGGGCTTCGCGGGGTTCATCCACGAGACCGCCCAGGGAGTGTTCAGCCGCCGCACGTTCCCCGCCAACGCCGTGCAATGGACCTGGCCCGGCCGCGATTCCCCTTCGGCGGGCACGACCATCGTCTCCCCCGACGGACGCTGGCTCGCCGTGCGTCTTCAAAACGACGAGGTCCATGTGCTCGACGCCGCCACCGGCCGCCCACTCTTCCAGCTCGCCGGCCGGCCGTTCGCGTTCAAGCCGTCGCGCATCTGGGGCTATGGCACCGACATGGCGTTCTCACCCGACGGTGCGCTCTTCGCCGCCACGCGCCCCGAGGGCGGCGTCACCTTCCACCGCCTGCCCGACGGTGCGCTCGCGCACGCGTGGACCACCCGCGAATGGATCGTGTCGCTCGCCTTCTCGAACAACGGCCGCTGGCTCGCCGCCGGCGGCGCCCGCGAGCGCCACGACAACCTCCTCGCGCTCATCGACACGGCCACCGGGCGGGAGCTCGCCCGCGAGAAACTCCCCACCCGCGCCACCTTCGTCGCGTGGTCGGCCGACGACCGCTGGCTCGCCCTCGGCACCTCGCCCGTGCAGGTGCGCGCCTCGGCCGACCTCTCCCTTCGCAATGTCGTGCCGGAAAAGGCCGCGCTGCATGCCCGCTTCCTCGCCGACAACCGGAGCCTCCTCCTGAGCGAACAGGTCAGCCACACGACCCTCTGGGACATCGACTCCGGCCGCCGCCTCCTCGACAAGGCGGATTCGGGCCGACCCGGCGTGTGGTTCGACGGCCAGCCGCTCCGCCAGTGGCGTTACTTCGGGGCGGGCGGCGTCGTCCTCGCCGAGTTTCACCCTAGCCCGGTTCTGTCCAGTATCCGTCCAGTCAATACCGGATACACCGTGCCGGCTGTGGCCGACCCCCTCGATCTGTCGCCCGACGGACGCTGGCTCCTGCTCGGCGGCTGGCGGGGACCCGCGCTGGTCGACCTCGCCGCGCCCCGCGTCGTACGTCAGCTCGCCCTCGGCCCGCTCAACTCCGGCTCCGTCGCACGCTTCGATGCCACCGGCGAGGCCCTGTGGGTCGGCCAGACCGCCGGACCGCTGCAACGCCTCCCGTTCACGATCGGCGCCGACGGCCTGCCCGTGACCGGCCCCGGCGAACCCATCGCCGGTCTCGACGGCTTCCTCCCCACGGCGCTGCACCGCGGCACCGGCGTGCTGGCCCTGACCGATTTTCGCGGCGGGGAGGTCCGGCTCTACGACACCCGGGCGCGCCGCGTCCTCTCCTCCTGGCCCCTCGCCCGCGCCACCCACGTGGCGTTCTCCCCGGATGGCCGGCAGGTCCTGTCCAACGGCGATCCTTTCGGGGGCGCCCGCGCCGAGATTCGCGACGTCGCCACCGGCAGTCTCGTGCGGACGCTCGGCGAGGGGACGGGCCGGCAGGCGCTCTGGAGCGACGACGGCCGGCTCGTGCTCATCGGCACCGGCGACCGCGCGCTCGGCCTGTGGCACGCCGACACTTGGACGCCCGCCGCGGCGCTGCCCGCCGAACTGCAATCCCACAATCACACCGCCGCCTTCTCCTCCGACCGCCGCCTGCTGGCGATGCGGTTCGACCGCACGCTCGTCCTGTTGCGCCCCGACTCGCTCGAAATTCTCGCCCGACTGGAAATGCCGGGCTCGGTCAGCCAGACCGCCGGCTTGCGTTTCACCGCCGATGGCCGGCGTCTCATCGCCGCCCGGCTCGACGGCCAGGTGGACCTCTGGGAGATCGCCACGCTGCGCACCGAACTGGCCAAACTCGGCCTCGACTGGCCCGACTGAGCTCCCCGTCACCCGATCATCCCGCCCAGCACCTTGCTGATCGCAAACGCCCCGCGTACCGCCGCGAAACCGTCCATCAGCTCCGCCGGCCCGGCCGCGTGCGGAAACACCATCTCCAGACTCCCTCCCGTGCAACGCACCTTCGCCTCCACCCCTTCGACCGCGATCTCGCATTCGCTGCAGTCCGACGGGTAGCTCACCGAGAGGGCGTTCGCCTCCTGGCGGTCCAGCGCCTCGATGGCATCGATCACCGCCTCGACCCGCGCGCCTTTTTTCAGCGAAAAGGAAATCTCCGAAAACTTCCCCGCAAAAATCCCCGCAAACTCCTGCGTCCACGCCAGGTCCGCGTTCTTCAGGTCCCGCAGTGTCGTGGTCACGGAATACCGCGCCGCATCGCCTTCCTCGAGGGCGTAAAAAATCTCCACGGAAAAATCCTTCGCCGCCAGCACCGCGCTCTGCCCCGCGACCGCCAACGACACGTCCTTCCGCTTGTAGCCCAGCCCCGCGCGCACGCTCTGGAACAGCGTCTCGCCCTCCTCCGCGAGTTCGCCCGCGCACAGCTTGCCGAGGAAGGCATTCGTGGTCGCATTCACCGCGTCGGGCACGGTGTGGTGCCCTTTTCGAAAACCGCCGAGCGTCTTCACCACGCCGCCGCTCCGCGCGATGAAGCTGATGCCTGCGATGATGCTGGAGGGAAGTGCGCCCGTCATTCCGCCCGAGCAAACCCGCCCCGCCGCCCTCCGCCAACCCGAATATTAACTCCGTCGTCCGACCGAAGATATTAAAAACCAGTTGAACCACAGAGACACGGAGCCACAGAGGAGGAGACTAGGGCAGACCGGGTTTTCTCCGTGCCTCCGTGTCTCTGTGGTTCCATTCCGACCGCTTCACTCAGACCATCTTCGCCGCACTCGTCCCATTGGAGCGTTTGCACAGCGCCACGATCCCGACGATGGCGAGGACCGGCACCCAGATCGGGGACAAAATCGCCGCGACCGCGAGCGCTGCACAGAGCAGCAGGGCCGCGAGCGAGACGCCCAGTACCGCCAGACCGGCGAGCAGCCCCGCTGCCACACAGCGGACCACAAAGGCGATCGGCAGCAGCTTCACCGCGACGACCACCGCGACCAGGATCAGGAGAACTTTCAGGAAGGTATTCATGCCTAAAAAACCCCGCCCGTCGCGAAAAGTTGCAGCGTTCCGCCAAAACCCCGTTGATCCGTCTCAGCCGTGGCCTCTCCGCAACCGCCCCTTCCCGTCGTCTGCGCCCTCATCGAGGATGCCGGCGGCCGCGTGCTTATCGCGCAGCGCCCTGCCCACAAACACCTTGCCCTCAAATGGGAGTTTCCCGGCGGCAAGATCGAGCCCGGCGAAACCCCCGAGGCCGCTCTCCTCCGCGAACTCCGCGAGGAGCTCGGCTGCGACGTCGCGATCGTCCGCGCGCTCCCGCGTTGCACGCACCGCTACCCCACCGTGGTGATCGAGATGACGCCCTTCGTCTGTCGGCTCACGCCCGCGAGCCCCGTTCCCCATCCCCACGAACATGTTGCGCTCCGCTGGGTGGACCGGGCGGAACTCTCCGCCCCCTCCCTCGATCTGGCCGCCGCCGATCTTCCGGTCGTCGCCAGCTATCTCGGGTAAACCGTTCGCCTTCGCCGTCTTCCTGTCCCTCGCCGCCGAACCGGCCTCAGGCCGCGTTCTGCCGGCCGTTCTCCGCCCGGATCTCCCGCGTAAAATCGTCGCGCATGCGCTGGCCGATCTGCAGGACCACCCGGCACACGTTCTCCCGCACCGCCGGATCGCGCGGCGACACCGGGCAACCGCGTCGTTCGCCCTCCAACCACGTTTCGTCCCGGATGATCTTGTCGATCACCGGCAGCTCACGTTTGACCACGGGGTCCATCTGAGAGGGGGACATATACGAAAAAAGCGCGTCACACCGCGTCACGCGCTGGGTAGACTTCTAATCGTCACATTCGCCACGAAAAGGAAATAATTATGACACTCGCATCAAGTAGCCGCGCTGGAGTCGCTTATCATTGAAGAACACGGCTTGAGCCCGCCGCCGCCTTCCGCTCCACTGACGGTCTCCCCGCCCCGCCCGCCGTCAGCCTTCGCCATGAAACTTCCCCGCTGGTTCCTCGCCCTCGTCCTCGCCGGCGCCGCCCTCGCCGTCCACGCGCAGTCGCCCGCCCCCGCCCCTTCCGCCAAGCCTGCTACTTACACGCTCACCGAAGACGTCGTGTACGGCCGCAA
>JAPLTR010000579.1 GCA_026398065.1 Verrucomicrobiota bacterium
TCATCGTCGAAAAGCCCCTCGCCGTCTCCTGGGAGGCCGCCGCCGAGATCGCCACGCTCGCCCAGCGCCATGGCACGCTCGTCCTCACCAACTACGAGACGAGTTGGTACCCGGCGTTCGAGGAGATCCGCCAGATGCTCGGGACCAACGGCCCCCTCGGGCCTATCCGCCAGATCTACGCCCAGGCCGGCCACGAGGGCCCGGTGTTGATCAAGGTCGGCCCGGAGTTCCTCTCGTGGCTGCGTGATCCCGTCCGCGGCGGCGGCGGCGCACTCTTCGATTTCGGCTGCTACGGCGCCAACCTCGCGACGTGGTGGCTCGGCAATCGCGCGCCCGTCTCCGTGACCGCGCACACCTCGCAGTTCGACAAGGTCAACTATCCCGACTGCGACGACCACGCCGTCATCCAGCTCGTTTACCCGGACCTCCAGGTCACCGTCGTCGGGTCCTGGCACTGGCCCTACGCGCGCAAGGACGTCGCGCTCTACGGCGAGAAGGGCTCCGTGGTCACCACCAACGACCGCCTCTACACCCTGCGCACCGGCAAGACCCCCGCCGAGGCCCGCGACGCCAAGGTCGCGCGCCGTGTGCCGCTGAGCTGGTTTGCCACGACCATCCGCGCGGGCCGCGATCCGGTGGACGATCCCAGCTCGCTCGCCAACAATCTCATCACGATGAAAATCCTCGAAGCCGCCCGCCGCTCCGCTGCCGAGGGGCGGTCGATCCCCTTGCAGGAAATCGGCGCCGTCCCCGCCAAATAGGCCCGGGTCGTGCACCGGGCCGCGCCGTTTCGCGCTGGCCCCCATTGGAGACCAGTGGGGTCCGCTTGCACGGCACCGGTCGCCAAGGCCTGCTGGTCCACCCACTCGCGGTCTTATGCAAACACTTCGGCGCAACCCCCTGCTCGCGCATATGCGCGCGGGCGAAATCGAGCACCTCTACGTGCTCGGCAATCACGCCACCCCGCGTCATGTCGACTTCGTGTGCGGCAGCGGACTGTTCCAGTCCCTCTGGTTCGACCTCGAGCATTTCGACATCCCGACCCACGAGCTTGTCGTCCTCAACATGGTCGCCCGCGCCTACCCGATGACGACCATCGCGCGCTTCAAGGCCACCGACTACCAGAGCGTCATGCGGGTGCTCGAGACCGGCGTCGGCGGCATCATGTGCTCGATGGTGGATAGCGCCGCCCAGGCGCGCCAGATCGTCGAATGGGCCAAGTTCAAGAATCCCTCCCCCGCCCCCGGCGAAGTCACCGGCCTGCGCGGCTGGAACAGCGGCGGGGTCGACGGCCGCTATGGCACCCTCTCGCCCGCCGACTACGTCCACCACCAGAACAACGAGGTCGCCATCCTCTGCCAGATCGAGACCGAGGAGGCCGTCGCCGAGCTCGATGCCATCGTCGCGACGCCCGGGGTGGACGGCATCTTTTTCGGCCCCGGCGACTACGCCCACCGCATCGGCAAGCTCGGCCAGATCTCCCATCCGGACGTTGTCGCCGCGATGCGCCAGCTCGCGGAGTCCTGCAAGCGCCACAAGAAATTCTGGGGCACCATCGGCCCCGGCCGGGAAAACTACCAGACCGTCCGCGGCCTCGGCGCCCAGTTGATCTGTCCCGGCGGCGACGTGCGCGTCATGATCAACGGCATCCGCGAGCTCGCCAAGACCTTCGCCGACTACGTTCCGTCGAACGGAAATCAGCCCCCGGTCCCCGCTCCCGCCGTCACCCCTCGTCCCGTCTGATCGTCCCGCTCTTGCGTTACCCATGAAAACCCCGCTCCTGCTCACCCTCGCGACCCTATGTCTTGCGACCGCCGCGGTCGCCCAGGGCGGCGATCCTGCCGACGCCACTTCCAAGGCGCCACGCCAGTCTTTCACCTTCCCGGCCAAAACCGTCGACCTCTCGCGCGATACGGCGCGCCAGGTCGTCGTCGCACAGGGCACCGCCGAGATCTACCAAGGACACCCCACGACCGTCCTGCTGCCCGACGGCAAGACGATGTACTGCGTCTGGACC
>JAPLTR010000160.1 GCA_026398065.1 Verrucomicrobiota bacterium
GTGGTGGTCGATGGCCGGGTGAAGTGAGCGGGGGCGGGGCGGCCGGCGGGGGGGGGGAGGGGCGGGGGCAATGGGAATATGTATCATATAATTTAGTACAAAAGTGCGGCGCCGGGAAAAATCGAAAAAGCGGCGGGCGCGTTTTCAGGCGGGTCCGTCGCGGCGTATTACAGGGGAGCCGGCGCCCGCGACCCAATTGCGGGGGCCGGTCGGCGAACGGCCCGCCCCGCGGCGGCCGGGGGCGTCCCGCCCACGCCGGAGTTCAACCCAATCCATCGTCGTCCCATGTCCCACTATCACAAGCTCTACACGCCCCAGGATACCGCCGTCGTCTTCATCGACCACCAGCCGCAGATGACGTTCGGCGTCGCGAGCATCGACCGCACCGCCCTCATCAACAACGTCACGCTCCTCGCCAAGGTCGCGAAGGAGTTCGGCGTCCCGACCGTCCTGACCGCGGTCGAGACCGAATCGTTCAGCGGCTACGTCTGGCCGCAGCTCCTCGATGTCTTCCCGGGGCAGAAGGTCGTCGAGCGCAGCTCGATGAACTCGTGGGACGACGCCGGCTTCCGCGCGGCGGTCGAGGCGACCGGCCGGAAGAACATCATCATGACCGGCCTCTGGACGGAGGTCTGTGTGACCTGGCCGACCATCGAAATGCTCGGCGCCGGCTACAACATCTACGTCGTCGAGGACTGCTGTGGCGCGACCTCCCCCGAGGCGCAGGAGGCGGCGCTCTCCCGCATGGTCCAGGCCGGCGCGGTCCGGCTCACGACGCTCGGCGCCCTGCTGGAGTGGCAGCGCGACTGGGCGAAGCGCGAGCACTACGGCGCGCTCATGGGGCTCCTCAAGCAGCAGGCCGGGGCCTACGGCTGCGGCGTCGAGTACGCGTACACCATGGTGCACAAGGCCCCGCAATCCGCCAAGGTGCCGCAGGTGGTCGCACCGAAGGCCCACTGATCTCTCCGCGGTCCTGGCGCGCGATCTCCGGTGCGCGCCGGGACCTCCCGCTCCATGTCCATTCACGTTGCCATCACCCGCCGGGTCCGGCCCGGTTGCGAGGCGGAGTTCCAGGAGGCGCTGCGGCAGTTTTTCCAGACCTCTTTTTCCCACTCGGCGGTGCTGGGCGCCAGCCTGCTGGTGCCGCCGCCCGGCTCGACCACGCGGGAGTACGGGATCCTGCGCACCTTCGGCAGCGAGGCGGAGCGCGACGCCTTCTACGCGTCGGAGCTCTTCAAGGCTTGGGAGGAACGGGCCGGCCGGCTCACCGAGGGCGAGCCCGTTTACCGGCAGCTGCATGGGCTCGAGGCGTGGTTTCGCGCCCCGGGTCCGCCTCCGCCGCGGTGGAAGATGGCCCTCCTCTCGTTTGCCGGCGTGTACCCGCTGACCTCGCTGCTGCCGCGGCTGTTCGGCCGGTGGCTCGCGCCGTGGCCGCCCCTGCTCATCAACGTCGTCGTCACCGGCCTGATCGTGTTCGCCCTCACCTGGGTGCTCATGCCGGTGCTGACGCGGGTCTTCCGTGGCTGGCTCCACGGTGGAAAAAACTAGCTCCCTCATGACTGCTCCCACTGCTCCCCAACTCATCTTGCACCACGGCCGGATCGCCACCCAGGACGAGCGCCGCTCGTTCGCCGAGGCGGTCGCGATCAAGGACGGCCGGTTCCTCGCGGTCGGTACGGACCGCGACGTCCTCGCGCTCGCCGACGAGAAGACGCAGGTGATCGACCTTCGCGGGCGCACGGTCGTCCCCGGCCTCAACGATTCCCACCTGCACGTCATCCGCGGCGGGTTGAACTTCAACCTCGAGCTGCGGTGGGACGGCGTGCCCTCGCTGGCCGATGCCCTGCGCATGCTGCGCGACCAGGCCGCCCGCACGCCCGCGCCCCAGTGGGTGCGCGTGGTCGGCGGCTGGAGCGAGTTTCAGTTTGCCGAAAAACGGCTGCCCACGCTCGACGAACTCAACGAGGCGGCACCCGACACGCCGGTCTTCGTGCTGCATCTCTACTGTCAGGCGATGCTCAATCGCGCGGCGCTCCGCGCGGTGGGCTACGACAAGGACACGCCCAATCCCCCGGGCGGCGAGATCCAGCGCGACCAGCACGGCAATCCCACCGGCCTCCTCATCGCGCGGCCCAACGCCACCATCCTCTACGCGACCCTGGCGAAGGGGCCGAAGCTGCCGCTCGAATACCAGTACAACTCGACGCGCCAGTTCATGCGCGAGCTCAACCGGCTGGGCCTCACGAGCGTCATCGACGCCGGGGGCGGCTTTCAAAACTACCCCGACGACTACGCGGTGATCGGCGAACTGCACCGGCGCGGCGAACTCACGCTCCGCATCGCGTACAACCTCTTCACCCAAAAGCCGCAGAAGGAGAAGGAGGACTTCGCGCGCTGGATCCAGATGGCGAAGCCCGGCCAGGGCGACGATGTCTTCCGGCTCAACGGGGCGGGCGAGATGCTCGTGTTCAGCGCGGCCGACTTCGAGGACTTCCTCGAGCCCCGGCCGGATCTGCCCTCGCGCCTGGAAACCGATCTCGAAGGCGTCGTCTCCCTGCTCGCGTCCAACCGCTGGCCCTTCCGGCTGCATGCCACCTACAACGAGTCGATCACGCGTTTCCTGAATGTGTTCGAGGAAGTGAACCGGGCCTATCCACTGAAGGACCTGCACTGGTTCCTCGATCACGCCGAGACGATTAGCGACCGGAACATCGACCGCGTGCGCGCCCTCGGCGGTGGCATCGCCGTGCAACACCGCATGGCCTTCCAGGGCGAGTACTTTGCCGCCCGCTATGGCCGGGCCGCCGTCGCCGAGACCCCGCCCATCGCGAAGATGCTGCGCGCGGGCCTGCCCGTGGGCGCCGGCACCGACGCCACCCGCGTCGCCAACTACAATCCCTGGGACTCGATCTACTGGCTCGTCAGCGGACGGACGGTCGGCGGTTTCGAGCTGTACCCCGAGGAAAACCGGCTGGACCGCATGGAGGCGCTGCGGCTCTACACCGTCGGCAGCGCGTGGTTCTCCAGCGAGAGCGGGAAGAAGGGCTCGATCGCCCCCGGGCAGCTGGCGGACCTCGCCGTGCTGTCCGAGGATTTCTTCTCGATTCCCGAGGAACGGATCAAGCGCATCGAATCCGTCCTGACCGTGCTCGGCGGCGCGGTGGTGCACGGCACCGATGAGTTTGGGGCCCTTGCGCCGCCCGAACTCCCGGTGATGCCCGACTGGTCGCCGGCGAAACATTTCGGTGGATACGGCGCGCCGAAGTTCTATGCGAACGGCGCCACCCTCATGGCCCATCCCGCGGGCTGCTCCTGTCCGGTCCACGAGGTTCACCCGGTGGGCTGCACCTGTCCGGCGCACGTCTTCAACGCCTCGAGCGTCTTGGCCCGGCTGCTGGGCCAGGCCAGCGGGCCGGCGGACCGCGCGGTCGGGGCGAACCCCGGGGGCTTCTTCGGCGTCGGCTGCGACTGTTTCGCGTTCTGACCGAACCAGCATGAACAGCCTCGGACGCAGCGCCTGGTTTCACCGGGTGGTCGCCGCTGAAAAGTCCGGTCCCGCGGGCGCCGGGGGACTGCTGCTCTTGCGGGTGGCGACGGGACTGCTGATCTTCTACGTGCACGGCTGGCACAAGCTCGAGGGCGGCATCGCCTATTTGCGCCATGGCACCCCGTGGCAGCTCGCGGAGGAGATCGCGGCGATGCGCGTGCCCTGGCCCCTGGCCGCCGCGTTTGCGGCGACGGCGGTGCAGTTCGTCTGTGCTCCCCTGCTGGTCGTGGGCTGGTTCACCCGCGTGAACGCCGCGGTGCTCGCTGGCGTCCTCGGCGGCGCCATCGTTCAGAATCTGCTCGCGGGCCGCGATCCGCAGCTCGCGCTCCTCTACACGATCGTGGTCGCTGCGCTGGCGGTGACCGGCGGCGGGCCGTTTTCGCTCGATGCGCGGCTCTTTGGCGGAGGAGAAAGGCCATGAGGGTGGGGCGGGCGATTCGCACGTGCGGTGTCGCGGCGGCGGTAGCGCTGGGCGAAGCAGCCGGGTGGGGCGCCGTCGTGGCGCCGCCGCCGTATCAATCGCTCCGTTACGATGAGGACTACCGCTACCTCGGCGATCCGGCGCAGCGGAGCGACGCGCTCGATTTTCTCAAGTTCGTTCCTCTGTCCGTGGCGGGCGGTGCCTATGTCTCGCTGGGCGGAGAAGTCCGGCTGCGCTATGAACACTTCGACCACACGCTCTGGGGGCAGGGGCCGCAGGATCGCGACGGCTATCTGCTGCTGCGCACGATGCTGCATGCGGATGTTCGCTTCACGCGGCGCCTGCGGTTTTTCTCGCAGCTGAAAAGCGGGGTGGAGGAGGGTCGCACCGGCGGACCGCGCCCCACGGATGAGGATCGGCTCGATCTGCATCAGGCGTTTTTCGAGCTGGCGACCGGGAGCCAGGGGGCGCCATCGCTGAGCTTGCGGGTGGGCCGCCAGGAGGTCGCCTTTGGCTCCTCCCGCCTGGTCTCGTTCCGGGAAGGACCCAACGTCCGGCAGAGTTTCGACGGCGTACGGGGCACGATTCGCGAGGGGACGTGGCAGGTGGACGCGCTCGCGCTGGCACCCGTCCAGACGGCCTCGGGCAGCTTCGACGACCGGCCGGATCCCCGCCAGAAGCTCTGGG